>JASFOC010000391.1:0-3488 GCA_050116715.1 Gammaproteobacteria bacterium | reverse complement strand
ATGCTGCGTCATGAACACCACGAGGATGGCCCGCATGCCATAGTAGCTGAAGCGCTCCGCCGCCTCGTTGGCGACGATAAAGGGAATGCCTGCGGGCATCCCGGCGCGGGCCAGCGGCGCCGTGTCGTACTTTGCCATGGATGTCATCCACCCTGTTTTATTGCAGGGCATCATACAAGAAGCGGCCGGGGAATAACGGACCTGGCGCCACGCAGACTTGTGGGCTGCAGGGAAACCGGTTTACCGCAGGCTGCACTTACAGAATCCGGGCAATGGCATTACACTGGGGTTGAAACCGCAGCACAGGACAACAGCATGCACGCAAAACTAACGGTTGCCCCGAACATTCGTATGGGCGACCCGGAGATTCCACCCGGGGTACCGCCCGAAGTCCCGCAACCTGACATTCCGCCGGGAATTCCACCGCAGGGCCCACCCGAAACCGACCCCGAACCACCGGCAGAGGTTCCGCCCGGGCAACCCCCGGAGATACCGGAAGCGCCACCGCAGGAAATCTGACGCCGGTTCACCCTGCAGCGTCTTTGAAATCAGGAACTTCATCGCCGGGCCTTCCGCCGCCGGCATAAATCCGTATGATGGCGCGCGCAGGAGAGCGCCCGCGTCCCTGCGAACACCTGATCGCACTCGGAGGATGGCATGGCCACAACGGTAGATGAACTGACAGTTACATACGAAGAGAACGGCATCGAGACCGTCAAGGAACTGGACAAGCAGGTCCTGACCAAAGGTGCCTGGTCGACAATTATCTATCGCTACCAGGACTGGGACCGCCAGAAGGAGCAGTACGGTCCGGACAAGTACACCATTCGCCGCTACCAGAAGCGCAACGGTGAGTACCAGCAGAAATCCAAGTTCAACATATCCAGCAGGGACCAGGCCGAGAAAATCATCGAGGCACTGCAGAACTGGATCAAGTAGGTAGACCCGGCTAACCGGCATGATCAGCGGCAAGCGCCAGGTCATCTCCGGTTACCACAGCACCCCGCAACATCCCCTTCATCAGGTCGCACTGCCGCGCTGAAGCGCTGCCCGCCGCGGCATCCTGGCGAGCGTAGAAGTACTCGATGGCGGCCTTGACCATGGCCCTGGGACGCCGGCTTATGGCGACACACTGATTGTCAGGGGTGATTCCGTCGTCGATCTGCTGCGCCAGTTCCAGCAGGGTGTAGCGCGCGACCTGGGCACAGTCCGAACCCCCTTCCGGGTAGGCGGCATGGGCATACTCGCGAATCGCACGGCACAGGATTTCCTTGACGACCATGTCGCATTGCAGGGTGATTGTTGCAGCGGGCATAACGTGATTCTATGCGAATCACGGGCAGGGATCATGCCCGGCCCTGTTGTTGACGGCCCGCGAGAAAGCGGGCCGCGATGGAAGTGATTTCAGCACACCCCTGTCAAGGGGGTGTCAGGCTTTACTGGTCGTATCGTCCTCGAAGACATCATAGATCTGCTCGTGCAGGATCTCTTCCTCTCGCATCTGCTCCAGTTTACGCCGTGCCAGCGCCCGACGCAGGCTGCGCAGCGCGGCTTCCCCCTTGCGACGTTTCTTGCGTGGCTTCCGTTTCGGTATTACGTCATGCGTAACTGCACTCATCGCCTTGCCCCCTTTCCGTTGCCCCGAAAATAAACCCGGGTGGACTGTGGAATTCGTATCGGCAACCCCGGGAAGCGGCTTTAACCGCGCCACGGCAACAGGAACATCACAACCCGATGCCGTGGCGCATGAGGTAACACGCTTGCGTGTTAATCCGGTTTGACGACCGGCTGTTTGCAGCCCGCAGCAACTGCCCGCCTGTGCCGCGCTGCCACATAATTCAATTACTATTAGTGCCTTATGCTCGCGCCCAGCGGAGGAGGACAGAACTGGGCTAGAATATTGTCAGGTGGAACCCGTACTGCGGGCCACGGTCGAATAGCAAGAGGCACCACTAACATGCAGATTGTGCAGCTGAGTGCAGGGTTTTTCCTTCTGCTGCTGGCGTTACCCACCAGCGCTGCACCCGTGTTTACCTGGGTCGATGCCAGCGGAGTGACTTATTTCAGCGATACCCCACCGTACGATGAATCCGTCAGCGCGAGACTGGTCGAGGTCATACCGCCACCCGCTGCCGGCATGCCTGAATATGATGATTTCTATTCCGTGATCAACCAGGCACAGCGCATGGAAACCCGGCGGCTGCTCAGTGAAAAGCTCACGGCCGAACGCCTGCAGGCTGAAGCCGAAGCCGGCAGGGCGCGCGCCGAGGCCCTTGCGGCACAACAACCCCTCATCCTGTATGACAACGAACCCGACGGGTATATCTTCCCCTACTACCCGCGCTATCATCACCGCCCGCCCGGCATGCACCCGCCGGGCGGGCATAAACCGGGGCGGCCCGGGAAGCCGGAACGCTATAGCGGCATCACCATCAAGCCACCACCGCTGTCGCCAGCCTTGCGGATATTGCCGTCCGGCAGGCACACGGCCCGCCCGGAAAGTTATCGAGCGCACCCGTATTGATTGCCAGTGCCTGTGTAACCCGCATCGCCAAGGGATTTATGACTGATACCGAAGAAAGCGCCCTGACCTTCCCCTGTGAATTCCCCATCAAGGCCATGGGCAGGGCGGACTGTGAACTGGACAGTGTCGTCGTGGGAATCGTCCGCCGGCATGCCCCGGACCTGGCGGAAGGTGCGATCTACAGCCGAGCCAGCAGGAACGGCAACTACCTGTCGGTCACCGTGGTCGTCAGGGCGACCAGTCGCGAACAACTGGATGCCATCTACCAGGACCTGGTCGACTGCGAGCAGGTCATCATGGCGCTTTGAGCCAGCCGCCATGCCAGCAGCAGCGCAACCGGCGGCCCCCGCCCCCCCCATGCTGGTCCGGCATCTCGGCCGTGTCGACTATGAACGCACCTGGCATGAGATGCAGTCCTTCACGGATTGCCGTTCACCCGACACCCCGGATGAAGTCTGGTATTTACAGCACACCCCGGTTTTCACCCTGGGTCGCAACACCAGGCAGGAGCACCTCATCGACACCGGCGACATCCCGGTCATCCAGGTGGACCGCGGCGGCCAGGTCACTTACCACGGACCCGGCCAGCTGGTGGTCTATCCGCTGCTGGATCTCAAACGGCGCCAGCTCGGTGTACAATCGCTGGTGCACATACTCGAACAGACGGTCATTGACCTGCTTGCCTCGCATGGCGTGACCGCCCTGCGCCGCCACAAGGCGCCCGGCGTGTATGTCGATGACCGCAAGATCGCGGCCCTGGGGTTGCGCGTGCGCAGGGGGTGCTGCTTCCATGGCCTCAGCCTGAACGTGGACATGGACCTCGCCCCGTTCGCCAGGATCAACCCCTGCGGCTATCCCGGCATGCAGGTGACGCAACTGGCCGACTACGGCGTCACGCAACCACTGGATACGATCACGCACCGGTTCCAGGCGCATTTCGAACGACTGCTGGAAAATCCTGAAT
>JASFOC010000390.1:0-3489 GCA_050116715.1 Gammaproteobacteria bacterium | reverse complement strand
GACCGGCGCGAAGGTGTCGTCTTCCTCGTCAAGACCGGCCATGCTCAGCAGTGAGTGATCGGCATCCTCGCGGATGACGTCGACCACGTCATCGATGGTGATGCGCCCCAGCAGTATCCCCGTGTCGTTGATGACCGGTGCGGAGATCAGATCGCGATCCTCGAACAGGCGGGCCACCTCGACATCCGGCAGGTCTGCGGGAATGCCGTGGATATCCCGTTCCATGACAGCGGCAACCAGGCTGTGCGGGTCGTTGGCAAGCAGTGATGTCAACGGCAGCATGCCGCGGTACTTGCCGGCGCGATCGACGACGAACAGCGAATCCGTCATCTCGGGTATGTTGCCGTGAATGCGCAGGTAGCGCAGCACCACGTCAAGCTCCACGTCGGCGCGGACGGTTAACACTTCCACGTCCATCATGCCGCCGGCAGAGTCTTCCGGGTAGCGCAGCACGAACTCCAGCCGCTCACGATTCTGCTTGTCCATGGAGCGCAGTACCTGCTTCGTGAGCGTGCCCGGCAGGTCCTGCAGCAGATCGGCCAGATCATCGGTCTCGAGACCGTCGGTGGCCGCCAGCAGGTCGCTGGCATTCATTTCCTCGATGAGCCCGTTGCGCACCTCGTCGTTGACGTGCAGCAGGGTTTCGCCGTGGTCCTCGGGGTCGACCAGTTCCCAGAGAATTTCCCGCGGACCATGCGGGAAGGATTCCAGCACGTCGGCAATCTCGGCGGGGTGCAGGTTGCCAAGCAGAGAACGAATTTGTTCCGCAGCACCCGAATCCAGGGCGCGAGTCAGCTGGTTAAGGCGGCCGTGTACTGTCTGTGTTTCTGTGGATTCTTTCATAAGCTGTCCTGTCCGGACCACTGATCCGGTCCGGATACATTGCGTATGGGTTGAACTATTCCTGACTTCTTGCAGGATCCCCGGGTACTGTGGAAGGATTGCACGGCTGCAGCTGGTATGAGCCCGTGGCTGGACCGGGCGAGGATGGACAGGAAGCAAGTGCCGGGGGCAACGCCCGGCATTGTTGCCGGGGACCTGCCAGGGCCGGGACTGGTAACCCCGGTAAACACGCTGCTTTCAGGATTCCAGACACCGTTCCGGTTCCTCGATCTGCATAGAATCAGTCGCCACTGCCCTGTGAGACATCCGGGCTAGTGCAAGTCCTGGTTAAGGGAGTCGACGCGTCCGGGAATACGGCCGGACTCTGTATTGTTCAGCAGTTCCGCCACCAGCGGCTCCAGTTTACTTATGGTGCTTGTATTGATCACGTTCTTCACTTCCTGCAGGGCGCTGTGGTGCATGCTGAACTCGCGCAGGCCCAGCCCCAGCAGCAGGCGGGTGTAGCGCGGGTCACCCGCCATTTCGCCGCACATGCCAACCGGGATACCGGCGGCGCGCCCGGCGTCGATAGTCATTTTGATCAGCTTTAGCACTGCCGGGTGCAGGGGGTCATAGAGATAGGTCACTTCCTCGTCGATACGGTCGATGGCGAGGGTGTACTGGATCAGGTCATTGGTACCGATCGAGAGAAAATCCAGGTGCCGCGCAAAGTCTGCTGCAGTCAATGCGGCGGCCGGAACCTCGATCATGCCGCCGACGGGAAGATCCGGTGCAAAGGCGTGGGATTCGCGCTGCAGCGCGTTGCGGGTTTCGTTGACCAGTGACAGGATCTGGTGCAATTCATGGGTGTTTGACAACATCGGGATCATCATGCGCACGGGTCCATGGGCCGAGGCCCGCAGGATGGCGCGCAGCTGCGGCCGGAAAAGTGACAGGTCTTTCAGGCACAGTCGAATGGCGCGCAGCCCGAGCGCCGGGTTGTTGCAAACGGGGGTTCTGCCGTTGCCGATGTGCTTGTCGGCACCCATATCGAGGGTACGGATGGTAAGCGGCCGGCCGCCGAGGGCATCGATGACGCTCAAGTAGACCTCGTATTGCTCGTCCTCGCCCGGTGGTTCGATCCGGTTCATGAACAGGAACTCGGTACGGTACAGGCCGACACCACTGGCACTGGACTGCCTGACGACCTGGATGTCTTCCGGGAGTTCGATATTCGCCATCAGGGTGATCGGGATTTCGTCACGGCTGACTGCGGGGGTATCGGCCAGCCGGCTCAGGTCCAGGCGCCGCTGCTGTTCCTGCTGCTGGCGCTCCCGGTAGTGCTGCAGCATGTTCGCATCCGGCCCGGCAATCAGCACGCCCTGCATCCCGTCGAGGATGACGGTTTCGCCGTCGTGAATATAGTCCTGCAGTCTGTAGGCGCCGACGATGGCGGGGATTTGCATACTGCGCGCCAGGATCGCAGTGTGCGATAGCGGCCCGCCATAAGCGGTGGCGAAACCGGCAATCCCCTGATGTTCCAGCAACACGGTTTCCGCCGGGGTCAGGTTGTCTGCCAGGACAATCGCCTGGTCCAGGGCATCGGCGTCGGCATGCGGTTCGTTATCGACAGTCTCGAGCAGGGTGCGCAGGATGCTGTTGATGACATGATCAACTTCGTCGCGACGCGTGCGCAGGTAGGGGTCGTCCATCCGGTCGAAGACCTCGACAACCGCGTCCCGCTGCAGTTTCAGGGCCCACTCGGCATTGCAGCCCCGTTCGCGTATCAGTTCCACCGGTGTCGTGACCAGGGTGGCGTCGTCCAGCATCAGCCTGTGGGTGTCGATGAAGGCGGCGATGTCCGCGCGGGTGCCGGGCGGGATCCGTTCACGCAGCGACTCGAGTTGTTGCCGCGCATTGTGCACGGCTTGCAGGAAGCGTTCGACCTCGTTCTCGATGAGGTCCGGGGGCAGGGCGCTTTCCAGGACCTCGATGCTGCCACGCTGCAGCACATGGGCCTTGCCGATGGCGATGCCGCGGGATACACCGATGCCGGAAAGTGCCAGGCTCATCCTCGTGCTCCTCCTCTGTGGCAGCGTGGCGAGAAAACCGTGATTCCGCCTGCCGCCCTGTTATTCCTGCTCGCCGAATTTTTCCCCGATCAGTTTTTCCAGGCTGTCGACTGCTTCCTGTTCGTCTTCACCGTCGGCCTGGATAAGCAGCCGGGTGCCGCGCGAGGCGGCCAGCATCATTACTCCCATGATGCTCTTGCCATTGACCTTCTGACCATCTTTTTCGATGTCGATATTGCTGGAAAAGCCGGATGCCGTGGTGACGAATTTTGCCGCCGCGCGGGCATGCAACCCGAGCTTGTTGATAATGGTGACGGGGCGCTGCTGCATCTCAGGAGCCCTGCTTGCGTGCAGTGATGATGACGCCGTCATGCGCGCCGCTGACCGCTTTTTCCCCGAGTTCGTCGAGGCCCAGGCGCGGGTAGTTCAGGACCCGCAGCAACATCGGTATGCTGGCGCCGGATATGACGTTGACCTTGTGCTGCTCGATAAGCCGGGTCGAGATGTTGCTGGGTGTGCTGCCATACAGATCTGTCAGGACCAGCACGCCCTCACCCTGGTCGAGCGCTGCGCAGGCGCGGCTGGCCTCGGCGTA
>JASFOC010000389.1:0-3491 GCA_050116715.1 Gammaproteobacteria bacterium | reverse complement strand
TTATATCGAGCGGTTATTGCAGGCCGTGGATTTCGATGCAACCCTGCTGCACGGGATGCTGAGTTTCCTGCTGTTCGCGGGTGCCCTGCACATCAACCTGTCGGATCTTGCCAGGCAACGCTGGGTAATCATCACCCTGGCCACGGCCAGCGTGCTGGGTGCAACGCTCATTATCGGTTACCTGACGCACCTGGGTTTCAGCCTGCTGGGTCTGGAAATCCCGCTCATCTATTGTCTGCTGTTCGGTGCCCTGATCTCGCCGACTGACCCGATTGCCGTTCTTGGAATCCTCAAGCGTGCGGGTGCTGCGAAAACCCTGGAGACCAAGATCACGGGCGAATCACTGTTCAACGACGGCGTCGCCGTGGTGGTATTCCTGGTACTGCTGAACATCGCCAGCGGTGATCACGCCGTCTCTGTCAGCGCCACGGTCTGGCTATTCCTGCAGGAGGCCGTTGGCGGCCTCGCCTACGGCCTCGCAATCGGCGCGCTGGCATACTGGATGCTGAAACAGGTGAATGATTACTCCGTGGAAGTGCTGATCACCCTGGCCCTGACAACAGGTGGCTACACGCTCGCCGAGGCAATGCACATATCAGCCCCCATTGCGATTGTCGTCGCCGGCCTGCTCATCGGCAATCACGGGCGCTCACTCGCCATGTCCGACAGGACCCGGGAACATCTGGACACCTTCTGGGAACTGGTAGACGAGATCCTCAACGCCGTGCTGTTTGTCCTGATCGGCATGGAGGTCCTGCTGCTGGCCTACCGGGAGGAATACCTGTTTGCCGGGATCATGGCAATCCCGATCGCGCTGTTTGCACGCCTGGTCTCAGTGGGCCTGCCGATTGGCGTGATGCGGCGTTATCGCAGCTTCAGCCCGATGGTCATCACCATCCTTACCTGGGGCGGCCTGCGCGGCGGAATTTCGGTCGCGCTGGCACTGTCCCTCCCGGCTGGCGGGCCGCGCGATGCGCTGGTGACCGTCACCTACATCGTGGTTGCATTCTCGATCCTGGTCCAGGGACTCAGCATCGGGCCCCTGGTCAGGTACGCCCGGTCACGACAGGCATCAAGCAGCCGGCAAGGCAACCAGTAAAACCTGCTTGATACCGGTGTCCCCGTTGTTGCCGCTGTTGCCAATGCAGCGGGGCAGTCTCCCGGCCGGGATCCGGCTGCTTACGGAGGACCGGTCCGCGCATCAATGATCGACAACCCGCAGCACGGGTGGCGCGGGCGCATGCCGGGAGCGTTGCCTACCACATCAAATCGTCGGGGACCTTGTAATCCGCGTAGGGGTCGTCTTCCCCGCTTTCCAGCCGGGTCGTTGCATTGCTGACAATGCAGGACGCATCGCGCAGCATGATCTTTTCTGCCACTATCGATGGAATCACTTCGTAGCCGTCATCAAGCCTGGCAATGGCGAGCAGGCCGCGGACCAGCTTGTCGTGCATCGCTTCCGTGACGAAGATCTTCCTGATCGCCTTGCCATCCTGGAAGTTAAAACCCAGTTCGCCGTCGTCCCGCGGTATACGGTTTAACTCGACCAACTGGCGCACCTGCGCCTGAATTGCGCTGTGCTCTGCCGCCGCCTTTTGCCGGCGATTGAGTTCGCGGTCGCGCGCGACCTTTTCCGCCGCCGCCTGCCGGGCAGCGACCACGGCTTCATCGACCACCTCGATCTTCTGCTTGTTCCTGAGTTTCTCCTGTTTCTTCTTCGACTTCTGCACCTTGCTGAGCCGGGTCTTGTTCACCAGGCCTGCCTTGAGAAACTGGTCACCAAATGAATTTGCCATCGGTCTTGCCTGTTTTCTTCCGGATTCGCAGTACAGTTTAGCGAATCATTGCAAAATCTTCCTGCTGGAAAACCCGGCGAGCCGCATGCAGGCCCGGGGTACAGTCCTGCAGGGCAGGCACCCGCTCGACAGTTGCGCCGGCAGCCAGGCTGAAGCTGAATTTATCCCGGACCAGGGACTAAACCACGCGGCGTGCAAACCAGATAATGTGGCGCGTGCCCTTTGTCCCATGCGCATGCACGCGCACCTCCTCGACCGCGAACCCGACCTTGCGCAGCCGTTGCATGAAAGCCGGGGCAGAACCGGCCGACCACACGGCCAGCACGCCCCCGGGACGCAGCGCCGCACAGGCCTCGTTCAGCCCGTCCTCGCCATACAGCCAGTCATTCTCCTTGCGGGTCAGCCCTTCCGGGCCGTTGTCCACGTCCAGCAGAATCGCATCGAAGGCTTGCACCGCGCGCCTCATGACGCGGGCAACATCCTTTTCACACACGCTCACCCGGGGATCACGCAGCGGGTAGCCGGCCGGTTCCCCGAGCACCCCCCTGTTCCAGGCCACCACGCCCGGCACCAGCTCGGCAACCACCACCCGGGCCGCGTCATCGAGATGCCGCAGCGCGGCTGCCAGGGTAAAGCCCATGCCGAGACCACCGATGAGCAGCCGGGGACTGACCCTGTTCTCCAGCCGGGCACAACCCAGCTCGGCCAGCGCCTCCTCGGAGCCATGGCAACGGCTGTTCATCAACTCGCCACGACCGGCGATCGTTATCGAGTATTCAGCACCCCGCCGGTAGAGGCACAGCTCGGCGCCATCTCCGGGCACACGGGTACTGTCGAGCAATGTCCAGGGGGTCATAGGATTTCAGCCTGTGGCGGGGTTGACTGAAGGTTGCATCGCGGACAAGTCCACCTTCAATCCGTTTTACGCAGGCTCCGCAAATACAGGGCTTCGACCTTTTCCCGCGCCCAGGGTGTTTTGCGCAGGAATTTCAGGCTCGAGCGGATGCCGGGGGCATGTTTGAAACACTTGAGGTTGATGGTTCGCCCCAGCTCATCCCAGCCATAGTGATCTACCAGGCGCGTCAGAATCGTCTCCAGTGTCAGGCCATGCAACGGGTTGTTGGGCTGGGTGCTGCTCATGTGCCCGGTCCGCTCACTGAGGCCTCGTGGACATTACGGATGTGATGCCCCGGAAGCCTTCCCGGGGCCAGTCCCCCCGTGGTTCTCCGCCTTTTTCACGCGGATCCTGTTGCCACCGACATCCTGGTAGTTAAGGCACTTGATGGCTGCCCTGGCCTCACCCGGGCGCGGCATTTCAACGAAGCCAAAGCCCTTGGTTTTTCCGGTCTGCGGGTCCATCACCAGCTTGCAGTACTGGACATCCCCATATGCCTCGAACAGCGCAAGCAGCTCCGCCTGCGTCGTTGCGCGTGACAAATTACGCACCAGGATTTTCATGTTCGTATCGGTGCCGTACCGGGAATATGAGTCACAGGCTGTCAATGACCGCGTTCAGGGTCCGGCTGGGACGCATTATCCTGGCTGCCAGCGTCCTGTCCGGACGGTAATAACCGCCCAGATCCACCGGCTCGCCCTGTACGGCATTCAGCTCGGCAACAATGGTTTCCTCTTTGTCAGTGAGCTGTTTTGCGATCGGCTTGAATGCCGCCTGCAAGTCACTGTCGCGGTCCTGCT
>JASFOC010000388.1:0-3501 GCA_050116715.1 Gammaproteobacteria bacterium | reverse complement strand
TATCGAATCCGCTGCCGGCAAAGTGCCTTGCCCAGCCCTCGGCCATTTGCGAGCGGCAGGAATTCCCGGTACAGAGAAACAGTATGTTCATGGTCAGCAGCAGCTCGAGCCGGGAAAAGCGGGCACGCAGCAGCCACTGGCGGGTGCTGCGGCAGCTTCCTGTTCATTGAACGTAGGGATCGAATCCAGGGTGTGGAAGGCCTCCCAGGCTATGCCCTGCGGGTCGCGGGTCCAGTACTTGTCGGAGCGTGCGTAGCAGCAGGCAGTGCCACTCTGCTCCACACCGCTGATGCCGGCGGCCTGCAGGCGTGACTGCAGGATAGCCAGTTCCCCGGCGTTGTCCGCCTGGATGCCGACATGGTCGAGCCCGGTCTTCGCGCCGCGCCTGGAAATGGCGAAGTTCACCGCCGGATCCGCCAGTTCCCACTTGGCGTAGTCGTCCTTGCTCACGCTGGGTGGCGAGCCGAACAGTGCAGAGTAGAAACGGATGTTCTGCTCGAGGTCATCGACGGACAGGTGTACGTGCAGGCGGCTCATGGTGGGTCTCCTTGTTCAGTGCTCAGGCACAGCAGGCCGCGCCGGGCCGGTTCGGCATGTCGGCTAGCGCGCGCTGGTCATCGTCAAATGGCTGGTTAGCGGCGTTACCCGCCAGCGTGGCCTGCAGGATTTTGCCTGCCCACTCGGGTAGCCCGGGGTTGATGCGGTAGTACATCCACAGCCCGTCGCGGCGGGTCAGCAGCAGCCCGCCCTCGCGCAGGTGTGCCAGGTGCCGGGAAATCTTCGGTTGTGACAGCTCCAGCGTATGGGTGAGTTCGCAGACACACAGTTCCCCGGCCTGCTGCAGCAGCATGACCACGCGCAGCCGGGTGGTGTCGGACAGCAGGCGGAACAGGGTATCGGCTTCCAGATTCATGCAGCCAAATATACGGGTATGCATATATACGGTCAAGCATATGTTTGTGTGCGACCTGGTGCAGCACCGCGGGTTAATGCATGGCAGGTTTACGGGTTATCAGGCGTTGCTAATTCAAACCGGATCGAGCTCGCATCCTGCATCCCGACTGCAATGTCACTGTTGCTCTCCGTGTCGGTATCCAGCCGGTAGACCCAGTTGCCCACGTAGCCGTCCACCATCTTCAGGCGCAGGCTGTCCGGCAGCCATTCATCGTGTACCAGTTCCCCTCCGGCCTCTTCGGTAAATTCCAGTTCGAGTTTGCACAATGCGGCTCGGGTCCAGGTGCGCACGAGCTTGCGGGAGAAGGGTAATGACAGCACCGCAGGATAGTTCGTCTTGAGCAACCGGGTGGCTTCCCCGTAGTCGAGATTTGTCGATCTGCGGCTGCCATCCGGGAACTGGAATATCACGGTCACGGGTTCGACAGGGTTGGCTGACGTTTGGCCGATAAGGCCGACTGCATAATAGAGCGGGATATGGGTCACATCGAAAACGGCGGCAACCGGAACCATGCCCCACCAGCGGTGTTTTGCGTCAACATCGCCCTGCAGGGCCATGCTGTGTCTTTTGAATACCTTTCCGGGAATTGAAATCGAGACGCCGGTGAAGTCGTCCTGCACGATTTCGCCGACACTCACCAGCAGCGCACATTGCAGGTCAGGAACACGTTCCCAGGCAGCCAGTTCTTCCGCCGTAGTGGCGAGCTTTACAGGTTGCACCTCGGTCGCCCTGTCGGACAGCAATACGGGTGCTTCAGGTGAACGGTTGGCATAGATGCGCACCTGTATGCAATCCGGCAAGGGAGGTTCGGGGCGCAGCAGGGTTTCTATGTGCCAGGGAGATTCTTTCCAGTAAAGCTGTGGTGCGGGCATGTGCGCATCGAGCACACGAAATTCGAGTTTTGCGGATTCGCCGACGGCCTCTTCCATGGACATGCGCGTTGCACAACCTTGTATGGCCAGCAGGAAAAGGGACACAAGCATGCACACGACTGCCCAGTACCCGGGACTGCCCACCCTGCGCGTCATGGTGTGACCGGCAGCGCCAGCTGCATCGCACATTGCCCGGCCTTCCAGTTCTCCAGCAACTGCTGCGCAACGCTGCGCTGTTCAGGGGTCATGGCATCACAGATCGGCTGCATGCTGCCGGATTGCGTGCCTGGCGGGGCATAGACCCTGGCAGCCAGCTGGTACCACATGTATGCACGGGGCAGATCCTCTGCGACGCCCATGGAGCCAAAGAAATAGGCCCGTCCAAGCGCTTCCCTGGCAGTAAGGCTTCCTGCATCTGCCGCAGTGCACAGTTCAAGGAGTTTTGAATCAGTTTCAGGCGTTGCACCTGCATGCAGAGACAAGTCAGCCGCACACTGGCCAGGCGTCCAGTTGAGCAACAGGATTTCAGCCGCCTCGAGTTGCTGTGCGGTCATGGCCAGGGCGGTGCGTTCGACCTCGGCGGTTTTAGCGGGTATCGGCGGCGCCATGCTGGTTGCTTCGGGCTCAGGTGTTTCAGTGATCTGTGCCTGCCCGGCCAGCTGGAACCACAGGCAGGCGTGCGGCAGGTCCTTCGGGATCTGGATGTTGTTGAATTTGCGGTATTCACTCGAGCCGTAGAAATACAGCCGGCCGAGTTCGTTGCACGCAGCCTTGTTACCCTGATCAGCTGCCCGGCACAGCCAGACCAGGTTTTCCTCCAGGGGTTGGTTGCTATAGAGACCCCACTGTGCATCCGCATCACCCGCCTCGGCCTTTTCCCTGAGTTGCTGCAGGGCTTGCTGCTTTTCATAGGCAAGCTTCGCGCTGTCCCAGTTGCCGGCAAGTATGGTGATTTTCACGGGTACGCCACTATCCTGGCTACGGATTTCCCCCACAAGATGATGTGCGATCGCATCAATCGCACTCTCTGTCACATCAGGCGTGCTGCCGAAAATAAACAGACCGAGGTATGGCAAAATCCAGGTTGCAGAATCCTCGCCTTCAGCCCGTGTCTGCATGCAGGCTGCCGCAGCGGGGTCGTTGAGATCTACCAGGCCTGTCATAAGGCTTGCGGATATTTTTGACGAGCCATGGGCGTAAACCCCGATAAACACACCGTCCGAGTCGACAGCAGCTGATTTGAAGGGGCTTAGCACGACGATAAAGCGCACGCCGCTGGCCCGGATGCGCCCGCGATTATCGTCCTGCAGTAGTTCATTCAGGGGAATTTCGATGTTTGGGTCGCGTTCTGGAAAGGCTGATTGAAATACGGTGGTAGCGTCAATGACCTCGATACCGGCATCGGCGCTTGCAAGTGCCGCGCTCAGGCTATTGACCTCGGCGCGGTGAAAATAAGGTGCGACGACAATGTGGGTGAACTGCCCGGCGGGCAGTTCGATTGCGCTGGTCTCCGCAGGCACCGGGTGATGTACCACTACCGGTATGCAGGCCGCCAGGAGCAGCGCGGATACTGCATACAGCAGCCCGATGCTGCGGGTGCGCAGCCTGAGTTTCATGCAAACCATTCTCTAATGATATCTCACTCATGCTGATGGGGTGAGACGCTGCCGTTGT
>JASFOC010000387.1:0-3510 GCA_050116715.1 Gammaproteobacteria bacterium | reverse complement strand
CGGCCCGGTCTCGATCTGCAATGCCTCGCGCTGGGTGTCGTTCAGCACGACCGGACCGGCTGCGGATGCCAGCTGGCAGGCGAGCAGCAAGAGTGCGAAAAAACAGGTTTTCATTCCGGTATGACTCCCAGTATCTGGTTCATTCGGGCATATGCCCTGTCCAGTTCAAGCTGGCTGATTCGCAGGTCGCGCCGCGCCGCCAGTGCCTGCTTGTGAGCCTGCAACAGTGTAAACAGGTCGCTCTCGCCGAGTTCGAAGGCACGCTGCATCAGGCGCAGGCCTTCTTCTGCGAGCTGCGCCTGCTGCTGCGACAGCTTGCAGGTCTTTCTCCCCTGGCCAGCCTCCGCCAGCACGCGGTCGCGTTCATTCTCGAGCTCACGCTGTATCCGGCGCAGTTCGATCATCGCTTCGGTCAGGCTGCGTTCCGCCGCGGCAATTTGCGGCGCATGATGACTGTGTGTCCCGAAGGGCACGCTCAGTTCCACCGTGACCGACTCGTCATAGGTGGTCTCGCGCACATCGCGCTCCGACTGCCCGCCCAGCGTCAGTACGGGGTTGCCGCGCCGCCCGGCAGACACCCGGTCACGCTCGGTGCGCGCCCGTGCCGCCGCAATTCGCGCGGCCGACAGCGCCGGATGATCTTCCGGAATGACTGTGTCGGTCGGCATGGCCTCCGTGAACACGACCGGTATCTCCTGCAACCCGGTCAGGTTGCGGTACTTCGCCTGCAGCGCCGCCTGTTCAGCTTCCGCCAGGGCGATATCCGCCTCCCTGGCCAGGGTTTCCTTCTGCGCCAGAATTATTTCGGAGCGGGCAAGCTCGCCGGAGGATACCCGTTTCCCGATATCCGCCTGCAGTTTCCTCGCACTCACCAGTGCCTGCCTGGCCAGCTCCAGCTTCGCCGTGGCGAGTGTCAGTGACCAGAGCAGTTCCCGCACCTCGCCGGCCATCTGCCAGTGTTGCAGGCGCTGCAACGCCGTGGCCTCCTGTGTCGTGGCATCGGCGACACGCCGGTAGAGGTCACGCTGGCCTGGCAGCCAGAGCGGCATCTCGACGCCTCCCTGCCAGTTGCGGTAACCGTCATCAGACGCCACAACATCGCTCTCGTGGTGCAGGAACAGCGACGGGTCGGCAGCCAGCAGGCTCGATGCCGCGACGCGGGCGGCTTCACCCTCGGCCTGAACGGCACCGGGCAGCGCGCCATTCGGGTCGCGTTCCAGGCCGGCACGGACCACCGCGGCAAGCGTCAGACCGGCAGGCTGATCCGGCACATTGCCGGCAAACAGCACGCCCGGCAGAAAGACAGGCAGAATCAAGAGTCGCAACAGGTACATTTTCCTTTCCCGAATACCAAAGTCGGGATCATACCCAATCCCGGGTTTTCATAGCAGGCAACAGCCGGGTTACCTGCCGGTTGTGCCGAATACCGCCGTGCAAAAAAAGCCGGGGGTTTCCCGGCTATTTTGCAGACATGCAGAGGCCAGGCCTCGACGTCAGCCGTCATCCGGCCCCG
The DNA here is from genome assembly GCA_050116715.1 of Gammaproteobacteria bacterium. Lineage (GTDB taxonomy): Bacteria > Pseudomonadota > Gammaproteobacteria > UBA9214 > UBA9214 > UBA9214. Next base: position 1,997 of record JASFOC010000387.1, on the reverse strand, counting down.
CCAGGCCGATGACGCCTGACAATGTGGCGGACCGATTCCGGCATGATGCCCCGCGCCTCACCGGAAGCTGGCCAGCACCACGACTGCCCGGGTTATCGGGGTTATGGCCAGTCCGGCCAGCTCTGCAGTGATGAATCCTGGGCGCTACTGTAGAGCGTTATACTGAATCCAAACTGAAAATCCGGCGCTGGGCACTGCGGCATTCAGCCACCGCCTGCATCAGGGGCCGGGTGGCGCGCCGGCCCCGCTGCAATGGCCACGTCGCCTCCTGCTGCGTTGCGAATACGCCGCTGACAAATTTTCTGGATTTATGCCGTGTGCCGGGAGCGGCAGGGTGATGCTGATAGTGGAACAGGCTGGAAGCAGGGTGGTCCTTCACCGCATGATGTGCTGCAGGCGCAGTCTTTGATGCGTTTGTCACGGTTGAGGCAAACCCCGTCTTGATTCAGACGAGACCTGACAGTCAGCCGTTGCAAAGACAGGATTACCGGTTTTGATGGGTCCTGGTGCACGAAGCTGGCATGCCGGGGCTGGTCAGCGACCTCTGGCGTGTATATCCCCCAGCCGGGCATTTTGCGCCCGGGGCCCCGCCTTCGCAGGTTGTATGCCTTGCCAGGTCGACGGCATGGCGACTGCCGGGTCGGCATGAATGCACATTGAAATAACTGGTTGATGTTTTATGTCATTATCAGGTGATGACTGGCAACGGGCTGCACCCACAGATTCCACAGCTGCCTGCTGATCCACGCGCGCTGATCGACGCCTGCCTGGCCGGCGAGCGTCGCGTGTTGCTGGTGGGCCCGCCTGGCGCAGGCAAGTCCACACTGGTTGACGGGCTCGCGCAGACACTCTTGCAGCAAGGACGAACCTGCCGCTGCCTGGGTGCTGACCCCGGGTCCCCCCTGTTCGGCGTGCCCGGTGCCGTCTGTCTCGGCCGCCGGGAACGCGCTGCCTGGACCGTGGAAGGCCTCGAGGCGCTCTGCTCGCTGGATGCCGGCCGCTTCCGGTTGCCCCTGGTGGCGGCAATCCGCCGCCTGGCAGCGACTGTGGATAGCGGCATGCTGCTGGTGGATGGTCCGGGGGTGGTGCGCGGGGTGGCCGGGGCGGAACTGCTGCCTGCCGTGGTCGAGGCGGCGGCAATCGATGTAGTGCTGGTCCTTGTGCGCACCAGGCGTGTACTGCCGCTGCAGCAGGCGCTGCAGGCCTTGCCGGTCGACGTCTATGCCGTGCCCGCGGCCGAGGAGGCCAGTCGCCCTGGCAAGCGCGCACGTGCGACACGGCGCACCGGGCAGTGGGACGCGTACCTGGCCGGTGCCGGAGAACGCGTGCTGGATACCCGCCAGCTCACGCTAACCGGCACACCACCGCCGCTGGATGTCCCCGGCAGCTGGACGGGCCGGCAGGTCGCGCTGCTCGATGGTACACACACACTCGCCATGGGGGAGGTGCTCGCACTTGCGGGTGAGCAGCTGCGTCTGCGGTTGCCTGCCGATGCCAGGCAGACACGGTCACTGCTCGTGCGTGACGCCGGGCGCTGCGCGGACGGCCATCTCGGCACGGTCCAGCCTTTTGCCGCTGACCGGTTCGCCTACCTGCCGCCGCCGGATATTGCGCCACATGCGCCTTCGGCTGCTGTGACAGGGCCGCGGCCGGCAGGCCGCGTGGGAGGGCTGAGCGTGTGTCTGGTCAACGGCGTGTTTGGCGATCCCCTGCTGCATGTGCGCCTGCGCCACAGGCGACGCAGCCTGCTGTTCGATCTGGGGGAGGGGGCGCGGCTGCCAGCGCGGATAGCACACCAGGTCAGCGACGTGTTTATCAGTCACGCACACGTCGATCATATCGCCGGATTCCTGTGGCTGCTGCGTTCGCGCATTGGCGAAACCACGCTGTGCAGGCTGTATGGACCACCGGGCCTGGCTGCGAACATCGACGGTCTCGTGCGCGGCATACTCTGGGACCGCGTGGGTAATAACGGGCCGCGCTTCGAGGTGATCGAG
>JASFOC010000386.1:0-3511 GCA_050116715.1 Gammaproteobacteria bacterium | reverse complement strand
GTCTGCGCGGATGCCGAGGCCCTGCCATTTGCCGACGCCAGTTTCGATTTCATCTTTTCCAACCTGATGCTGCAATGGTGCACGGATCTTGCTGCGACGCTGCGGGAATTGCACCGTGTACTCGCACCGGGTGGCTTGCTGATGTTCACTACACTGGGCCCTGACACACTGCATGAATTGCGCGCCAGCTGGAGCGCCGTGGATGGCTATACCCACGTCAACCCGTTCATCGATATGCATGACGTTGGGGATGCGTTGCTGCAGGCGCGCTGGGCCGAGCCGGTCATGGATGCGGAACGCATCACCGTTACCTACCGTGAGCTGGCCACCCTGATGCTGGATCTCAAGCATATCGGCGCCCACAACGTGACCCGGGGACGTCCCCGTGGTCTGACCGGGAAGCGTCGCTTTCAGGCATTCACCACAGCGTATGAACAATTCCGCCGCGACGGGGTACTGCCTTCGACCTACGAGGTGATCTACGGCCATGCGTGGGCGCCCCGGCAAGCCAGCGCTGCTGAAGTGCCGCTGCCACAGATTCCCCGGCAGGTGTCACACGTTCCACCCGGCAATGACTAGGCCGCGCGGCTATTTCATCACCGGTACGGATACCGGTGTCGGCAAGACCGTCGTGACCCTGGGGCTGATGGCGCACCTGCAGGCGCAGGGCAGGATCGTCGCCGCCATGAAGCCGGTGGCCTCGGGCTGCGAGCGCACTGCCGCCGGCCTGGTGAACGAGGATGCCCTGCAGTTGCAGCGGCAATCCTCGGTTGCGCTGCCCTACGCGCTGGTCAATCCCTATGCCTTCGAGCCGCCCATCGCACCGCACATCGCGGCGGACCAAACGGGTGTGACAATTACAATCGAAACCATTCGTTCGGCCTGTGCCGATATTGCCACCAGGGCGGCGTGTGTGCTGGTCGAGGGCGTTGGCGGCTGGCAAGTCCCCCTCAATGAAGACGAAACCCTGGCGGATCTGGCCCGGGTGCTCGATCTGGAGGTCATTCTGGTGGTCGGTATTCGGCTGGGCTGCCTGAACCATGCCTTGCTGACGGCGCAATCCATCGCGGCAAGCGGCTGCACCCCGGCTGGCTGGATCGCAAACCGGTTGCCACCGCCCGCCGATTGTGTCGTGGAAAATATTAACGCATTAAAATCAAGGCTCTCGTTTCCATGTCTTGGGGAAGTGCCAGTGATGCAGTGTGTTGAGCCGGCGCAGCTGGCCAGGTATCTGTCGCTGCCGGCATAAGCGGATAAAGGTAATCATTGCGCAAATGAGTCCCGATCTCAATTGAATCTTCTGCAACGTGCATATACAATGCGCGAACTTTTTCGGCAAAAAACCGGCGGCAGGTGCTGCGCGCATGTTGCGGGTTGCCGGGCCAGCAGTTGCATGCGGGTGCTGTACAGGGCGGCCAGGGTCGACGAGTCAATATAGAGCAGTGGTGGAACTTGTCTGTGATCCTGAAGGTAGGGACTGTCACTGGGTGATACGTCCCAACCAGTCCCTGTCCTGGCGTCAGGCGGTCCAGGTTTATGCAGCGATAGCAATCGTCTGCCTGGGCATAGGGATCGCATTTGCACTGCATGGATTCTGGACCGTACTGCCATTTGCGGGTCTGGAAATACTGGTGCTGGGAGCCGCCTTTTACCTGTGTCTTGCACGCAGCCAGATACGCGAGGTGGTTTCCGTGAATGCCAGTGTCGTGACAGTCGAAAAGGGCCGGCAAGCACCGGAGGAACGCTGGGAATGTCCCCGTGCCTGGGCGCAGGTCAGGCTGGAGAAGCCGCATATCGCCTGGTACCCGAGCCGCCTTGCGATCGCCTATCAGGGGCGGCAGGTCGAGCTGGGCGCGTTTCTTAACGAAGAAGAACGGCGCGCCCTCGCTGCCGAACTGCAGCAGGTCATCCAGCGGGATGACTGGCAGCAGGGATCGCAGTCACGGGACAAACCGGGGCCGTAAGAATTTTTTGCATTTCAACTAGAGTGTTAGGGAGATCGATGCATGTTCGCTATATCGCTTAGACGCGCGTTGTGCAGTCTGTGGGGCGCTGTCCTCCTGCTGGGCGCAGGTAATACCTTCGCAGATTATCCTTTGAACCTGACGCCGGGTGTAACGGACATCAGTCACAAGGTCTACGACCTGCACATGATGGTTTTCTGGATCTGTGTCGTGGTCTGCCTCGGCGTTTTCGCGGTGCTGATTTACTCCATTTTCACCCATCGCAAGTCCAAGGGTGCGGTACCGGCGACGTTCCACGAGAGCACCACGGTCGAGATTATCTGGACCACCATTCCCTTCCTTGTCCTGGTCGGCATGGCGGTTCCTGCTACCACCACCCTGCTGGCGCTCGAGGACACGCGCGATCCCGACATGTCCATCCAGATCACCGGTTACCAGTGGAAGTGGAAGTACGACTACCTGGATGAGGACATCAGCTTCTTCAGTGTCCTGGCCACGCCGCGCGACCAGATCGAGGGTTCTGCTGAAAAGGGCGAGAACTACCTGCTGGAAGTGGACAACCCGATCGTCGTACCGATCAACAAGAAGATCCGTTTCCTGGTGACTTCCAATGACGTGATCCATTCCTGGTGGGTGCCGGCGCTGGGCTGGAAGCAGGATGCCGTACCGGGTTTCATCAACGATGCCTGGACAGAGCTGAAGGAGCCGGGTCTATACCGCGGCAAGTGCGCCGAGCTGTGCGGCAAGGATCATGGCTTCATGCCGATCGTGCTGGTCGCCAAGACAGAGGAAGACTACCAGGCCTGGGTAGACGAGCAGAAGGGTGCTGCTGCCGCCGAGGCCGCATCCGCAACCAAGACCTGGACCATGGATGAGCTGATGGCCAAGGGCGAGTCCGTCTACCAGACCAACTGCCTGGCCTGCCACCAGGCGGGCGGCGAGGGTATACCGGCTGCCGGTTTCCCGGCCCTCAAGGGCAGCAAGATTGCCACCGGCCCGGTCGCGGGGCATCTTGATATCGTGCTGCATGGCGGCAAGCAGAATCCGGCCATGGCGGCCTTCGGTCAGCAGTTGAGCGATGTGGACCTCGCGGCTGTGATCACCTACGAGCGCAACGCCTTTGGCAACGACACCGGTGACCTGGTGCAGCCTGCAGATGTTGCGGCCGCCCGTTAAGGATTTCAGGAATTTTTAGTGGAGGTATGAATTGATGAGTACAGCAACCACACATGACGATCACCATGATCATCGCCCGTCCGGCCTGATGCGCTGGGTCACCACCACCAACCACAAGGACATCGGTACCCTGTACCTGTGGTTCGCCTTCATCATGCTGCTGATCGGTGGCGCGATGGCGATGGTTATCCGTGCCGAGCTGTTCCAGCCTGGCCTGCAGATCGTTGATCCGCAGTTCTTCAATACCATGACGACCATGCACGGCCTGATCATGGTGTTCGGGGCCATCATGCCGGGCATGGTGGGTCTGGCCAACTGGCAGATCCCGCTGATGATCGGTGCGCCCGACATGGCGCTGCCGCGCATGAACA
>JASFOC010000385.1:0-3517 GCA_050116715.1 Gammaproteobacteria bacterium | reverse complement strand
CTCGTAGGCCTTCTTCGAAGCAGCCTTCTTCGGCGTGGCTTTCTTCGGAGCAGCTTTCTTCGGAGCAGCCTTCTTCGGAGCAGCCTTCTTCGGAGCAGCCTTCTTCGGTGCGGCCTTCTTCGGTGCGGCCTTCTTCGGCGTGGCCTTCTTCGGTGCGGCCTTCTTCGGCGTGGCCTTCTTCGGCGCGGCTTTCTTCAGTGCAGCCTTCTTCGGCGCAGCCTTCTTCGGCGCGGCCTTCTTCGGAGCAGCTTTCCCGGGAGCGGCCTGTCCGGCTGCTGCAACTGGCTTCGCTGTCCCGGCAGTATCGGCCCTGGCAGCCGCTTTCCCGCTACGCTTGCCGGCGTGGTGCTTGGCAATGGCAGCGCGAATCGCGTCGCTGCGGGTTTCGGATTTCACATGTTTCTTCACATCTTCATAGACCTTCACAATCGCCCTGAAGATGCTGTCAACCTCGCCCACGCCCTGGACCGTACGCAGTTTTTCCTGGGCCTGGTAATACTCGGCAACCGGGAGGGTATTCGTTTCGTAGACCCGCAGCCGGTCACCAATCGTTTCCTCGTTGTCATCCGCCCGGTGGCGCAAGCGCCCACCGCATGCATCACAACGCCCTTCGATGTGGGGCGGGGAATAAAAAACGTTGTACATTTGCCCACAGGAGAGACAGGTGCGACGCCCGACCAGGCGCTGTATCAGCGCATCCACGTCAACGGCGATCATCAGGGCCAGATTGAGCGGCCGTCCGAGACTGTTCAACAGCAGGTCCAGGGCCTCGGCCTGCTGGATGTTCCGGGGAAAACCGTCGAGGATAAAGCCCTTGCGCGCATCGGAGCGCATCAGACGTTCCTGGAGGACATTAATAACCACCTCGTCACTGACGAGATGCCCGGCATCCATGGCTGCCTTGGCTTGGCGACCCAGCAGAGAGCCCGAGGCAACCACCTCACGCAGCAGGTCACCGATCGAAATTTGCGGAATCTTGTAGCGTTCGACAAGCAGTTTCGCCTGGGTACCCTTGCCGGACCCCGGCGCACCCAGCAATACCATTCTCATAGTGAAGTCATGCCCCTGGTTGGAATGATTCTTTCAACTTACTGTATTTAAAACATTTTTTTACATGCCGTCAGAGTTTTTATGCTTGGCGCGAACCCGGGCACTGGTTAAGCTACCCCCTGCACGTGGTAGAAGTCAACGAAGCTCATGAAATAAATCAGGTTTTGAGCTAGAATCTGGCGCCCCGGCACGGCGCCCCGGCGCCGCGCAACCACCGGACACAAACTTGTACAGGGATTATGAGCGCAATCGAAGACTTCACCGAAAGCGAGCTGTGGATTATCAGGACCACGCTGGAAGAACGTTATGGCGAACCCCTGGAACCGGCCCTCGCCGACACCGAACTGCGACTGAACCCCTACGCAACCGAACTCACGACCTGTCCCGCAGCCTACTGGGAGCATGAAGGCTGCCATTTCATCGTCTGCAAGACTGGCAGCCCCCGTTACCGCTGCCAGTTCTACTACCGCGTCCACAAGATGTACGGCACCGGTGTTGAGGAATATGACGATCTCTCCGAGTGCATGGTCACACTGCTACAGGTCCAGGCTGACTTTGTCGCAACGCACCCCGACGACATTCCGAAATCCGTGTAACCCCCTGATTCACTGAAATCACCCAAACCTTCATAAAGGGAGAAGAAACTGATGGCTACTGGCAAGAAAAACGCTTTTTACGCGCAGTCCGGCGGCGTGACCGCGGTTATCAATGCATCCGCATGCGGCGTCATCGAGACGGCACGCAAGCACAAGGACAAGATTGGCAAGGTCTATGCCGGCCGCAACGGCATCATCGGCGCGCTGACAGAAGACCTCATCGACACCGGCAAGGAATCCGCACGCGCCATTGCCGCCCTGCGTCACACCCCGAGCGGCGCCTTCGGCTCCTGCCGCTACAAGATGAAGAGTCTGGAAGCCAACAAGCGCGAGTATGACCGCCTGATCGAGGTCTTCGCAGCCCACAACATCGGTTACTTTTTCTACAATGGCGGTGGTGACTCCGCCGACACCTGCCTGAAAGTCTCGCAGCTTTCCAAGGCCACCGGCTACCCGATACAGGCGATCCACGTACCGAAGACCGTTGACAACGATCTGCCGATCACCGACAACTGCCCGGGATTTGGCTCAGTCGCAAAGTACATTGCGGTGTCCACCCGCGAGGCCAGCTTTGACGTTGCCTCGATGTGCGCAACCTCCACCAAGGTTTTCGTACTCGAGGTAATGGGACGGCATGCCGGCTGGATCGCCGCCGCCGGCGGCATGGCTGCCAGCGAGGACTGCGACCTGCCGATCGTGATCCTGTTCCCGGAAGTACCTTTCGACGAGAAGAAATTCCTCCAGTCGGTGGACGCGAAGGTGAAGAAATACGGCTATGTCTCGATCGTTGTCTCCGAGGGTGTACATGACAGCGACGGCAAGTTTCTTGCCGACCAGGGCCTCAAGGACGCCTTCGGCCATGCCCAGCTCGGCGGCGTGGCACCGGTTATCGCCAACATGGTTCGTGACAAGCTCGGCCACAAATACCACTGGGCCGTGGCCGACTACCTGCAGCGTGCCGCCCGCCATATTGCCTCGAAATCCGACGTCGACCAGGCCTATGCCATGGGCAAGGCAGCAGTGGAACTTGCCCTCGCCGGCAAGAACTCGGTCATGCCGACGGTCGTGCGCACGTCCAACAAACCCTATCGCTGGAAGATCGGTGAAGCCAAGCTCTCCAAGGTCGCCAACGTCGAGAAAATGATGCCGAAGAGCTTCATCACCAGGGATGGCTTCGGCATCACGCAGAAATGCCGCGACTACCTGGCACCGCTGATGCAGGGCGAGGATTACCCGCCCTACGGCAAGGACGGCCTGCCGAAGTACGTCCAGCTGAAGAACATCTCCGTGCCCAGAAAACTGGGTGACTTCGAGGTCAAGTGACAGCAGGCAGCAGTCAATGACGCTGGCAAAAGCACGTGAATTACTGGCTGTCCAGGCACACATGGGCGGCGGCTACAACCGTAACGCGGCGAGGCTTATCCTTGCCGAGGTACAGCGTGACCACGGTCAGGCCGCCGTCGATGCCTTTATTCGCGAATTTGATCTGGAACAACTGTTCGGCTTCAAAACCGGTACACAATTCAGCGCACCCTGATAGCAGAACAGTCGGAAAAAAACCAACCATCACCTCTGGAGAAAGCAAATGTCACCTGAACTCATCTTCGCCCTGGTCTGCGGCTTCCTCGCCCTGGCCTATGGCATGGTGTCCGTCAAATGGATACTGGCCAAACCGGCTGGTTCCGCCCGCATGCAGGAAATCGCCAACGCCATCCAGGAAGGCGCCAAGGCCTATCTCAACCGACAGTACACCACCATTGGCATGGCAGGCATCGTGCTGCTGGTCGTTGTGGGTTACTTCATCGGCTGGGCAACCGCCATCGGCTTCGCCATTGGCGCGCTGTTTTCCGGGCTGGCCGGCTATATCGGTA
>JASFOC010000384.1:0-3520 GCA_050116715.1 Gammaproteobacteria bacterium | reverse complement strand
AAGGCATACGCAGCTGCATGCGCGATGCCGCTGGCGAAGCGCGCTACATTCACACCCGGGACGGTGTCATCCCTGCCGGCAGCCTCATTCTCACGGGCACGCCCGGCGGCACGGCAATCCGCGAACCGGGGGCACTGGAAAAACTCGAGCTGTTCCTGCGCGGCGGCCTGACTCTATCGGGCGCGCGGCAGCTGCTGGTCCGGGACTCGGAAAGCCTCATCCCGGAGAGCCATTACCTGCAACCCGGGGACCAGGTGGAAACCGCCATTACCCTGCTGGGACGGCAGCGCTGGACCGTGGTGGCGGATGCAGCGCGCCTGCGTTACGGTATCGATGCGCCGGGCGATTGCCGCATCGACCCTGGCCGGGAATGAGACAGGAAAATCACGTGAGACACCCTGTTCGAATGAGTGCTTGCCCTGCTTTCACGAAGACGGCCGCGTGTTTGCGCTGCTGGTTGCTGTTGCTATGTTGCCTGCTGCCGGGGGGGGCGGCTGTGGCCGACGGGGTGCGCGTCGGCAACCAGTACCTGCTGGACGCCTCGCTGGCCGGCGAGGAGCAGGTGTTTACGGCCCCGGATGGCAGCGAACTGGGTTACATCGCCTACACGGCGCCTGGCGCTGATACGGCGCTGGTATACCTGCACGGCGTCGAGAGCCATGCCGGCTGGTTCGCGCAGGCGGCCGGCCTGCTGCGGGAACGCGGCTACGATGTATTCTGCCTCGACCGGCGCGGCAGCGGCATCAACCGCGGCAACCGCGGCTTTACCCCGGGGCATGTCGATAGCTTCCAGGTACTACTGGACGACATCCATGCCTTCATCGCACCGCTGCGGCAGCACTACCGGCATATCGTCCTGGTCGGACTCTCCTGGGGCGGCAAGCTGGCAACCGCCCATGCGCTGGCCTGGCCCGGGGATGCCGATGCCCTGGTGCTGATCACGCCGGGTCTCAAGGCGCTGGTGGACGTGGGCCTGCTCGACAAGCTCAGGATCGTGCTGTTTGCACAGCTCTCTCCCCAATCGAAGATCGCCAGTCCCATTGCACCCGAGATGTTTACCACCACGCCGCGTTATCTCGACTACATTGAAAACGACCCGTTGCGGCTGACGCATGCCACGGCCCGGTTTTACTGGCAAAGCAACCGCATGGATGCCTGGCTGGAGGATAATATCGACAGGCTCGACACGCCGTTGCTGCTGTTCCTGGCGGGTCGCGACCGCATCATCGACAACGCCGGCGTGATCGAATTCCTGCAGCGGGCCCCGCTGCCGGTGTTCGAGATCATCGACTATCCGGACCAGACCCACTCGGTCCAGTTTGACGATCCGGTCAGGCTTGTTCAGGATATGGACCAGTGGCTGCGAGGGGCCATGACCAAGGACAGAATCCCATGAAAATAACCCGCTTCGATATCGTTACTGTCGACATCCCCATGCGCCAGTCGGTGCGCCATGCACTTGCGGAGCGCAGCGTCGCCCGCAACATCCTCGTGGCCGCCCACGATGCCGACGGCAACGTCGGCTGGGGCGAGTGCTGCCCGCGGCCATACGTCACCGGTGAAACCATCGACAGCGTCAAACAGGACCTTGGCAGCATCATCCTCCCGCAGCTGCTCGGGCGCGAGCTGGAGTCATTCGGACAGGTGCGCAGCCTGATCGAGCCATTGCTGGACAGCATGGCGCGCAACCAGCAGGCTGCATTCTGCGCCGCCGAACTGGCGCTGCTGGACCTTGCAGGCAGGCACTTCGGCGTCAGTGCCGGCAGTGTGCTGGGGCCGGTGCAGGCCCCGCAGGTGCGTTACAGCGGGGTGATCGCTACCGACGACATCGAGTCGGTGAAGCAGAACGCCGCCTTCATGGCGAAATTCGGGGTGAATGACGTCAAGGTCAAGGTCGGCGCGTCGCTGGAATCCAATCTCGGGATATTGACGACCGCGCGGGCCATCCTTGGGGAGGCAGTGACGCTGCGCATCGACGCCAACTGCGCCTGGAGCGCACAGGAGACCTTGCGCCAGCTGGAGGCGATGCAGGCATTCTCCCTGACCGGCGTCGAACAGCCCGTGCCCGGGGAAGACATCGCCGGCATGCGGGAAGTCACCGCTGCCGGCCTGGTACCGGTGGTGGCGGACGAGTCACTGTGTTCCCTGGAAGACGCCCGCACTCTGGTCCGTGAACGGGCCTGCGACGTATTCAACGTGCGCATCTCCAAGTGCGGCGGCCTGGTCAACGCCGGGCGCATCGACCGGCTGGCGCGGGAGGCCGGCCTGGCCTGTCAGCTCGGCGCGCAGGTCGGCGAGGCGGGCATCCTCTCGGCGGCCGGCCGGCACTATGCCACCCGCAGCGCAGGCGTGCGCTGGTGCGAGGGCTCCTACGGCAAGCTGCTGCTGGAGGAGGATATTACCGATCCGGATGTCACGGTAGGTCCGGGCGGAATGGCGCCAGCCCTGGAAGGCGAGGGGATCGGTGTCACCCCGGTGGCGGCGCTGCTGCAGCGTCACGAACAGGAGCGCCAGAGCCTGTCTGCCTGACAGCGACAGGCGGCCATGCTGGTACAGCGCCCTGCCCGACACCATTACAAACGCAAAGCAAAGGCCAATCTGGAGAAACTCATGTCGCTAGCAGGAAAACTCATTGCATTCGTTGGCAAGCGCGCCGCCAGGCGCTTCGAGGCTGCGTGCCGGGAACCGGGCCGGGTTCAGCAAGAACTGTTGCTGGACATCGTGCGCAGGAATGCCGGCACAGAGTACGGCAAGCGCTACGGCTTCGAGAAGATCAGCAGCATTGCCGACTACCAGCGCAGTGTCCCCGTCATTACCTACGAGGATATCAAGGAGGACATGATGCGGGTGGTGTCCGGGACAGGCAATGTCTTTACCGCGGAAGACCCGGTGATGTTCGCGCAGACCAGCGGTACCACGGGCGACCCCAAGTACGTCCCCGTCACGCCCACCGACCAGGGCACGGCGCACAAGGACCAGATGCGCACCTGGTTGTACCATGCCCAGAAGGACCACCCCGGCATTCTCGACAGGAAGATTGTCACGCTGGTATCGCCCGCCGTGGAGGGGCACACCCCGGGCGGGCTGCCCTTCGGCTCCACCTCGGGACATATCTACAAGAACATGCCCGGGATCGTGCGGCGTGCCTATTCCATCCCCTACCGGGTGTTCGAGATCGAGGATTACCAGGCCAAGTACTACACCATCATGCGCATCTCCCTGGAGCACGATGTCCGCTTCCTGGCCACGGCAAATCCCTCCTCCATACTCAAGCTGTGTGACAAGGCGGATGCGAATGCCGAGCAGCTGATCCGGGATATCCGTGATGGCTCGCTGTCGAAAACACTGGAGATCGAGCCGGACATCCGTGCAGGGCTGGAGCGCAAGCTGCGACCCAACCCGACGCGTGCCCTGGCGCTGCAACAGGCGCGCCAGCGGCGCGACGGTCGCCTGCTCCCCGGAGACTACTGGCCGCAGCTTGGGCTGATCGGCTGCTGGAAAGGCGGCACCGTGGGGCATT
>JASFOC010000383.1:0-3522 GCA_050116715.1 Gammaproteobacteria bacterium | reverse complement strand
CCCGATGCATACCCATCAACTCGCAAGGACATGGCTATGTTATACGAGACAGTGCCCAGTGCAACTCTGCAACAAATGAGCATGCGCTATTGATACCCCGGCAACCACCTGAACGGAATCACTAGACGGCTTACATGCCACAAATGGATAACTCTCCCTGCAAAGCAAATCTTCCAGACACCCTGCCACGCGCGGAAAATTCATGCCGGCATGACAGTTCATCTGTACCCGCCAGGACCGGGAGCTAGATGGCAAGCAAGTCTACACCGGGTTACCTGTACTTTGTCGCCGATCTCATCAACCTGATCATCGAGGCGTGCGTTTATTTCGTGAGCCTGTCCGGGCCGGTTTATCTGATCTGGTACAACCGGGATGCACATCCGCTGCTGCTGCTGTTGCTGGGGATACTCGGCTGGCTGGTGGCCGCACTGGTTTTCATACTGGTCCTGGTCATCATCAAGCGGTTGCTGATCGGCGAGATACCTGCCGGCCGCTACCTGTTGACGAGCAGCAAATCCTACCGCTGGATTTTCGCGGATCGCATCACCAAAATCATGGTGCGCAGTCCGTTCCGGGGGCTGGTGACGGAGAATGCCTTTTACCGTTACGCATATTTCCGCGGCATGGGCATGAAATTCGACTCCACCCTGCTGCTGGGGCCCCGCGCCGTCATTGCAGAACCCTGGGCAGTCTCGGCCGGACACAATGTCCTGATCGGCGCCGACGCGGTGATTTCCGGACACAAGGTCGAGCACAAGGTGGTGACACTCGAACCCGTTGAAATCGGCAGCGATGTCCTCATCGGTACGCGAGCCGTTATCCTCCCGGGCGTGAAGATCGGCAACCGGGTCGTTATCGGGGCCAACTCGGTGATTGCCCGTGGCACGGTCATACCCGATGGCGAGACCTGGGCAGGCAACCCCGCGGGGCGTGTTGACATGTTCGCCGGACTGAAAAATCCCGCACCGGAAAACGTGACCGGCAGCGGACAACAGGAAACCGGCAACGACTTATAATCCTACCCTAAAATCGGGCTCAAAAAGCTGTCAAGCCTATGCTTATGATGTCATTTTCTTACCCACCGGAAACGGGAGATCGCGCATGAATCTGGTGGATGTGTTTCTCGGTACAGTCGCAACACAACCTGACCATCCGGCCATCCTGGGACCAGGTAGAGACGATACCTGGAGCTACCAGGATCTTGCCGGACATATCGAGCGGACGGCCGCCCTGCTGCGTGATGCCGGCATTGGTGCGGACGATACCGTCGGACTCCACTACCCCAGCAGCCGTGAATACATTGTCTACACCTATGCCCTGTGGCGTTGTGGCGCCAGCGTCGCGCCGATCGCCGTGGAACTCGTCAGCGAAGAAAAGGAAGCCGTCTGCAGGGGCATCTACCTGACCGCGGTTATTTCCAGGACAAGCGCCCCACAAGTCTTTGCCCCCTTCCAGTCAGGCACACCGGTCCCTCTGGGCGGTAACGTGGTCCTGATCCCGCTAAAACCCGGTCGCGGGCATCCGGACGGGTTCACCAAGGTCAACCCGGCCTTCCTGCGTTTCAGCTCCGGGACGACCGGCGCATCGAAGGGCATCATCCTTTCCCATGAGACCATCCATGACCGGATCCAGGCTGCCAATGTCGCCCTGCAGCTCGGACCGGATGACCGGGTCGTCTGGCTGCTGTCGATGTCGTATCACTTTGCGGTCTCGATTGTCGCCTACCTCACCTTTGGAGCCACCATCCTGCTGTGCAGGAATCACTTCGGCAGCACCATCGTCAAGACGACGGCCGAACACCAGGGGACATTCATCTACGGCTCACCGGTGCATTACGACCTCATGGCGCATGATCGCAGCGGGACACTACTGCCAGGTGTGCGGCTGGCCATCTCGACGGCCATGTACCTGCGCGATGAAATTGCCGAGTCATTTTACCGGCGCTTCAACCTGCCGCTGAGCGAGGCCTATGGCATCATCGAGGTTGGCCTGCCCTGCATCAACCATGACCGGCCGCTGGAAAAACGCGGCTCCGTGGGTCGGGTCCTGCCGGATTACGAAATCCGCATCGAGGATGCCGGTCTCGGCGAGGACCTGGGCGCTATCAAACTGAAGGGTAAAGGTTTCCTCGACGCCTATTACAACCCCTGGCAACCGCGCGACGACATCATGGCCGATGGCTGGTTCGCCACCGGGGACCTTGGCTATCTCGATGCGGATGGCTACCTGTTCATCCAGGGCCGTTCCAAGGAGATCATCAACATCGGCGGCATGAAATTCTTTCCCCAGGAAGTCGAAACCGTGCTGGAAAGCCACCCTGTCATCCGCGAGGCCTGCGTGTTTCCGCACAAGGACAATCGCATGGGTGAAGTCCCCTATGCACAGGTCGTCCTGCAGACAGCGGACGCCGAGCCAACTCGTGAGGATGAACTGAAGGATTACTGTGCCGGCTTGCTGGCGCCGTTCAAAATACCCGAGAAAATCGAGTTCGTTGCGGAACTGGCCCGGACTGCCAGCGGCAAGCTGATCCGCCAGGAACTGAAAATCAAACGGAGCGAGTAAACCACCTATGACTATCGAAGCGCAGATCCGCCTGCATATCCTGCAGACCCAGCTTCCCGGGGAAGACCCCGAACAACTCCAGATCGATGACGACCTGCTTGACAGCGGCATCCTGGACTCCATGGGCATTATGCAGCTGGTGACCTACCTGGAGAAGGAATACGGCATCAGCATCCCGACGGGAGAAATCGAGCCCGAGCGGTTCGCCTCGGTTGCCACCCTCGCCGCCTTTGTGCGCAGCAAGCAGCGGTCGGGGACAGCTGGGAGCAGTGAATGACGGATACTGTGCAGGCCGGTATCAAGGACATCGGCAAGACCTCTATCTGGACACTGCGCGCCCGCTCGGAGGAGCACCTCCAGCCCCATGCCCTGTTCCGTGATGACAAAGCCATCGAATGGATCCGCCAGGTCCCCTGGCCGGTTGAACTGAACGAGTGGTATTCACCCCGTGCCCAGATGGGCATCTCCATCCGGACCAGGGTATTCGACGATCTGGTGCAGAAACACCTGCAGATCGTGGACCGGCCGCTGGTGGTCGAGCTTGGCTGCGGTGTCTCGTCCCGCTACCACCGCATCGGCAAGGGGCGCTGCCAGTGGCTCGATTTCGACCTGCCGGATGTCATCGAGGTCCGACGCAGGCTGGACCCGGAAACCGAAGAGCACCGTTACCTGTCCGGCTCGCTGCTGGACAACGACTGGATGGACGCGGTCGAATCGCAACGCACGGGGGATGTCATTTTCGTGGCCGAGGGACTGCTCATGTATTTCGAGCAGTCGCAGATACTGGAACTGCTGCGGAAAATGGGGCGGCGCTTCCCCAACGCCGTGTTCATCTTCGATACCCAGGGAGAAAAGGCAAAGAAAATCAATAACAAGTTCACTCGCCTCGTGAACGCACCCCTGAAGTGGGTGGTCAGAGAACCGGCAGACCTCGGCGAACTACCGGTCACGGTGCTGAGC
>JASFOC010000382.1:0-3532 GCA_050116715.1 Gammaproteobacteria bacterium | reverse complement strand
GACTTCGGTTATGGTCGGCATCCCGTCCTGACGAACCTGTCGCTGACCATCGAGGCGGGGACATTCACCACCCTGATCGGGACATCAGGATCCGGCAAGACCACCATCGTGGATCTGGCGATCGGCCTGCTACGCCCGGATGCAGGCACCATCACGCTTGATGGCAAACCGCTGCAGGAAGTGGATATCCAGGCCTGGCGCAGGATGATCGGCTACGTGCCGCAGGACACGATCCTGCTGCACGATACCATCATGCGCAACATAACCCTGGGCGATCCGACGCTGCAACAGGCAGACGTCGAGTGGGCCCTGCGCGCTGCCGGCGCCGCCGACTTCGTTGCCGCACTACCCGAAGGCATCGAAACGGTGGTTGGCGAACGCGGCGGCAAACTGTCGGGTGGCCAGCGCCAGCGTGTGGTCATTGCCAGGGCGCTGGTCAACAAACCGCGATTGCTGATTCTGGATGAGGCCACCAGTGCCCTGGACCACGAGACCGAGGACGCCATTCGGCAAACCCTGGAAAACCTGACGGGCCAGCTTTCCATACTGGCCATCTCGCATAACCGCGCCATGGTGCATGCAGCCAGCCGGGTTTACTACTTGCGCGCCGGCACGGCCCAGCTAATCGACGCCGCCGGCGTCGCCACGCTCTACAAATAACCCCTTTACCGCCCTCACCGCCCGGGCCATGTCGGTCGAGTCCTGTACCCGTAGAGGCCGTCGCTCATCCCCCAGCCAGGCCGCGCGGCCGGAGGCCACCAACGCTTTGTGGACCAGGCTGATATCGCGCGTCAGGGGCGTCCATCCCCAGTTCATCAAGGCCCGGTACAGCAAGCCGCCAAGCCGGAAGTCCCGCGGCGGATCCACGCCGTCGCGCATGCCGCCAAGGTCGAACATGTCAACCGGCCTGGCGGTGGCACAGGCCTCTGAAAGCATCGCGATACTGTCAGCGGTGACAATGAAGCGGTCGGCCAGCCCCAGCATCCCCCAGTAGGGGTTGGGTCCCCCGGCCGGTTGCCAGACATGCCAATAGTGCGGTGCGTCGAGCGCCTCCCGCAGGGCACAGGTCGCCCTGGCGGGCGTGCGTGAACTGGTGCTGACCAACAGGGCACCGCCGGAATCCCGCGCCAGTTTCGAGGCCTCCCTTCCCAGTCGGCCGGCTGCCCTGGGGCCCAGCGTGTAAGGCCCGCTGTTACCGCCCACCAGCACCGCAATCAACGGTCGCGGCAAATCCCGCCAGGCGCCCTCCCATTCGACGGCACCCTGCGCCATGCGTGACTCGCTTACCTGGTGCAGGGTCAGCTCGTTGCGGACCACGTTTTCACGGTCGGGCACGCGGTACTGCGGTGTGGTGATAACCAGATCGAACAGCGCGGGATCGGCCCAGGGACGACCGATGTGCACATAGCGACATGCGCCCCCCGATTGCGCTCTAATCCAGCGACAGACGGGCTCGTTGCGAACACCGCAGGAAACAACCAGGTCGGGCCAGGGCGGCTGCAGAGACGCCCGGCTGGCGCGCTGAATACCGCGTAACGACCCGCCCGGCAGCAGGTGTGTGATCAGGTCAAACTTGCGGTAATTCAGCTGCTTGATTTCACTCGGCCAGCCCAGTGCCTGCACCAGGGCGCGAACCTGTGCACGTTCGCCCTGGCGGTATGCATCTATCAGCCAAACTACTGGCATTGTCCAGTTTCCGTCGTTATAGTTTCGCACTTCGCAATCTAACGGCTCGTCGGCATTACCACAAGGATTTAGCAGTCATGACCGAATATCGGGACTACCTTGACTTCATGTACTCGTTGCTGGAGGGGCATAACAAGCAGGGCCTGGAACTGTCAGAAGCCACCGAACTGGTTGCGGATATCGGGCTCAGTTCGCTGGAAGTCATGGAGTTCGTGGAAAAAATCGAGGATCAGTACGACATCTCCATTCCACTTAACATACTCCCGGATGTGTATACCCTGGGTGACTTCGCCCGGAAACTGGATGAACTGGACGCCTGACCCCCATGCTGTTTGAGAAATTCAAACCCATGGCCCAGTTTCAGGCTGAACTGGACGCACAGAATGTCGTCCCGTTTGGTGCGGTCACCGAGAAAATCCTCTCTGCCACCGAGGCCATAGTTAATGGCCGCACGGTGATCCTGGCGGGCACCAACAATTACCTGGGACTGTCTTTTGACCCGCGCGTCATCAGCGCTGCCCAGGAGGCAGCGGGGAAGTGGGGGGTCGGCACCACTGGCTCGCGCCTGGCCAATGGCACCTTTAGCGAGCACCAGGCGCTGGAAAGTGAACTGGCCGCCTTCTATGGTGTGAATCACGCGATCATCTTTACCACCGGTTTTGCGGCCACCATGGGCATGTGCGCGACCCTGGCGGGGCCTGGCGAAGTCATTCTGCTGGACGCTGACAGTCATGCCAGCATCTACGCGGGCGCGCAGCTCAGTGGCGCCGAAATCATCCGCTTCAAGCACAACGATCCTGCAGACCTGGCCAAGCGGCTGCAACGTCTGGGTGAGCGCGCCAGCCAGACCCTGATCGTTGTCGAGGGCATATACAGCATGCTCGGAGACACGGCCCCGCTGCAGGAAATTGTCGCTGTGAAGCGGGAGTATGGCGGCTGGCTGTTCATCGATGAGGCGCACTCGATGGGGGTGCTGGGCACCCACGGTCGCGGCGCGGCCGAGGCTGCCGGAACAGAGGACGAGATCGATTTCATTGCCGGCACCTTCAGCAAGAGCCTGGGTGGAACCGGCGGTTACTGCGTGAGCCGGCATCCCGAACTGGAAACCATCCGCTATTGCATCCGCTCCTATATGTTTACGGCATCCTCCTCCCCGATGATGGTGGCCTCCACGCGCATGGCACTGCAAATCCTTCAGCGCGAGCCCGGCTTGCGCCGGCAGCTGTGGGACAATGCCAATCGCCTGTACCGTGGGCTGCAGGCGCTTGGCCTTTCCGTTGGACCCGCCCCCAGTCCCGTGGTCGCGGCAGCACTGGAAGACCGCAGCCAGGCCATCAACTGCTGGAACGCACTGATGGAAGCGGGCGTCTATGTCAACCTGGTCGTCCCGCCGGCTTCGCCATCCAGCAACTGCCTGCTGCGCAACAGCGTCAGCGCCGCCCACAGCAGCGCGCAAATCGATACTATCGTTGCAGCCTATGCCGGACTCAGGGACGCCGGGCTGATCGGAGCAGAACAAGACAGCTGATGGACAAGCTGTTGATCACCGGCAACGGTCCGCTGCACGGTGAAGTTGCCATTGCCGGCGCCAAAAATGCAGCCCTGCCCGTGATCGCCGCCAGCCTGCTCACCAGCGACCCCCTGCAGTTCAGCAATATCCCGGCTGTGCGGGATATCGCCACCGCGCTCGAGCTGATGAAACGCCTGGGTTGCAAGGTGGACAGGCAAGAAACCGAACTGGGAATCGATACCAGCCAGGTGCACTCCGTGCGAGTCCCTTATGAATTAGTGAAAACCATGCGCGGGTCGATCCTGTTGCTCGGCCCGCTGCTCGCCCGTTTTGGCG
>JASFOC010000381.1:0-3534 GCA_050116715.1 Gammaproteobacteria bacterium | reverse complement strand
GGCAGGAAGGTGATGAGGATCGAGATCTGGCCGGCGACGAACTGGTTTCTTGCGACCACCGAGATCAGCAACCCCATGCCCAGCGCCACCAGCATGAACAGCGCCGAGGCCACGGTCAGCAGCCAGAACGAACCGCGCAGCGGCACATCGAACAGCCACAGGGCCATGGCCACGCTCAGCAGCATGCCGCCCATGCCCAGAATGAAATAGGGCGCCAGCTTGCCGACCATGAGTTCGCCGATGCGCACCGGCGTCACCATCAGGGCCTCCATGGTGCCGCGTTCCCATTCGCGCGCGACCACCATGGAAGTCAGCATGGCCCCAATCAGGGTCATGATCACGGCGATCAGGCCGGGCACCAGGAAATCGCGGCTGCGCACCGCGGCATTGAACCAGATGCGCGGCTCCAGCGAGACCGGCAGCGGCAGATCGACCCCCCGGGAGCGCGCGTAGCTGGCCAGCCAGACCTGCCAGACGCCCTGGATGTACCCCTGGGTGATGCGCGCCTGGTTGGCATCGACGCCGTTGACGATCACCCCGATCGGTGCACTGCCCCGCGCCAGCAGGTGCTTGCTGAAATCATTGCGCAGCCAGACGATGCCGAACACATCACGCCGGTCGAAGGCCTGCTGTGCCGTCTGGATGTTGTGGTACACGCGCGGGTCGAAATACTCCGAGCGCCGGAAGGCGCCGACCAGGCTGGCGCTGTTGGCGTCCGGCTGTTCCACGACCAGCGCCAGCGGGATGTGCCGCGCGTCCAGCGACACGCCGTACCCGAACAGCAGCAGCAGCACCAGCGGCATGACAAAGGCAATAGCGATGCTGGACGGGTCGCGCAGGATCTGCAGGCTCTCCTTGCGGATGATGCCGAGCAGGCGCATGCGCGCAGCGGCGTTCACGCCACGGCCTCTCTGTCTGACTGGTGCGCCTCGATCAGGCCGATAAAGGCGTCCTCCATGCTCGGGTCCGGGTGCTCGCGACTGCGAAAGCGTGCCTTCATGTCCGCCGGCGTCCCCTCGGCCAGCACCTCGCCCTCGGCCATGATCACCAGCCGGTCGCAGTAGTTGGCCTCGTCCATGAAGTGAGTGGTCACCAGCACCGTGACACCCGACTCGGCGAGCGCGTTGATGCGCTGCCAGAACTCGCGGCGTGCCAGCGGGTCAACCCCCGAGGTCGGCTCGTCCAGGAACAGGATGTCCGGCTCGTGCATGAGCGCCGCTGCCATCGCCAGCCGCTGCTTGAAACCCAGCGGCAGGTCGCGGCAATTGTCGCCGGCATGCGCCTCGAGTTCGAAGGCCTCCAGCGCCCAGTCGATGCGCTGCCTGCGGCGCGCCCGGTCGAGACCGTAGGCGCTGGCGAAAAAGCGCAGGTTCTGCAGCACGGTGAGATCCGAGTACAGGGAAAAGCGCTGTGCCATGTAGCCCAGCCGCGCGCGCGCCCGGGCCGCGGCGTGACGCAGGTCGAGCCCGGCCACCTGCACTTCGCCGGCCGTCACCGGCAGCAGCCCGCAGAGCATGCGGAAGGTGGTGGACTTACCCGCGCCGTTGGCGCCCAGCAGGCCGAAGATCTCGCCCTGCCGCACGCTGAAGCTGACACCCCTGACCGCGTAGAAATCACCGAAGCGGCGCTGCAGGTCGCGGGCCTCGATGACCGCGCCCTGCCCGGTGGCAGCCGCTGCCGCCCCGGGTGAGACCGCCACCGGCGTTTCCCCGGACAGCGGCCTGTCCTTGAGCCGGGCGATGAAGGCATCCTCGAACACCGGCTCGGCCGGCTGCGTGTGCAACTCGCCGGCCTCGGCCGCGACGGCCGACAGGTCCGGCAGCCCGGCATCCGCAGTGACGACGCGCACCTGTTCGCCCTCGATGATGGCGTCGACGATGCCCGGTGCGGCACTGAGGCGCATCTGCAGGGTACGCTTCGCCAGGGCGGGTGCCGTAACGCGGAAGGTACGGCCGCGCATCGGTGTGCTGAAGCTTGCCGGGCTGCCCTGGCCGAGACGCTCGCCGGCATGCATCAGGATTACCTCGTCGCAGCGTTCCGCCTCGTCCAGGTAGGCGGTGCTCAGCAGCACGCTCATGCCCTGCTCTCTCACCTGCCGGTAGACGATGGACCACAGCTCGCGACGCGATACCGGGTCGACACCCACCGTCGGCTCGTCCAGCAGCAGCAGGCGCGGGGGCCGGACCAGTGTGCAGGCCAGTCCGAGTTTCTGTTTCATGCCGCCCGACAGGCGGCCGGCCAGGCGGCGCGTGAACGGCCCCAGGCCGGTCATATGCATCAGTTCCTGGTAGCGCGCGTCGCGCCCGGCGTGTTCCACCCCCTGCAGATCGGCATACAGATCGAGGTTCTCCTGCACGCTCAGGTCTTCATACAACCCGAAGCGCTGTGGCATGTAGCCGACCGCGGACTGCACCTCCAGCGGTTGTGCAACGACATCGATGCCCAGCGCACGGATCTGCCCCGCATCGGGGTGCAGCAGCCCCGCTGCCAGCCGCATGAGCGTCGTCTTGCCGGCACCGTCGGGACCGATGAGGCCGGTCACCTTGCCGGTGCGGATGCGGATGTCGACGGAGTGCAGGGCCCGGACTGCCCGACCGCCGGCCGTGAAGGTCTTGCTGACGCCCTCGAAGACAAGGGCCGCACCGGCAGTCATGTCAGACGTCTCCCGGCGGCGCGCAATCATTGGCGTGCCCGGGTTCCGGCTTCGGCTGGTCGAGCGGGATGGACACCGTGGCCGGCATCCCCAGGCGCAGTTCATCCTGCGGGTTGCAAACATGCACCCGCACCTGATACACGAGTCGGGTGCGCAGTTCGGGCGTTTCCACGGTCTTGGGCGTGAACTCGGCCGTCGGTGAAATGAAGCCGATCCAGCCACGGTAGGTCTTGCCGGGATAGCTGTCCGTGGACACCTCGGCCGACATGCCGGGCGCCAGCCTGCCCAGGTACCGCTCGCTCGCATAGGCGCGCACCCAGACGGGGTCGGTCAGCGCCAGGGTCAGTACGGGGGTCAGTGGAGAAACCATGTCGCCGGGTTCGAGCAGGCGGTCGCGGATGACACCGGCAGCCGGCGCATACAGCTCGGTGTCTTTCAGCACTTCCCGCGCCAGCGCCAGCCGGGCTTCGCTGGCCCGCAACAGTGCCTGCGACTCCTGGATGTCCTCTGCCCTTGGCCCCTCGACCGCCAGCGCCAGCGCCTGCTGCGCCACCTCGAGGTCGGCGCGCGCCGTATCGAGGCGGGTTTGCGCGTCGTCCACCGCCTGCTGGGAGACGAGCTTCTCATCGGACAGGTCCCGGGTGCGCGTGTAGGTGACCTGTGCGTCGGACAGCCTCGCCGTGGCGGCTGCGACATTGGCCCGCGCCTGGCGCACCTCTTCCGGCCGGCTGCCGACCTCCAGCCGGGCAACCACCGCCCGCTGCGCGGCAACCTGCGCCTCGGCGACAGCCACCTCGGCCTGGAGGCGCTCGCGGTGCAGCGTGGCCAGCAGCTGCCCCTCGTGCACCCGGTCGCCCTCCTGCACCAGCAGCCGGTCGATG
>JASFOC010000380.1:0-3537 GCA_050116715.1 Gammaproteobacteria bacterium | reverse complement strand
TCCAGGGGCCGGGTGGTGCCGCGTCCCTCGGACAGGGTCGTGCCCTCCAGCATGACCGTGCCGGCATAGCAGCGGGCCATCCAGAGATTGGGCGCGTTGGGACTGGGATTGACCCAGCTGCGTTCCCCCAGTGGCCAGCCGTAACCCGGCCCGGCCTCCGGCGCCCATTCCTCCATCGTCAGCACCTCGCATTCCACGTCCAGCTTGAGTGTACGCACGAACCACAGGGCCAGTTCGCCCAGGGTGAGGCCATGGCGCATGGGCAGCGGACCCGCGCCCACGAAGCTTTCCCAGCCCGGGCGCAGGGTCAGCCCTTCCACCGGACGTCCCGCCGGGTTGGGCCGATCCAGCACCAGCACCCGCTTGTTGAACTGCGCCGCCGCTTCCAGCACGTAGCGCAGGGTGGTCATGAAGGTATAGATGCGGCAGCCCAGGTCCTGCAGGTCCACCAGCAGCACGTCGAAGTTGTCCAGCATGGCCGCCGTGGGCCGGCGCACCTTGCCGTACAGGCTGAACACCGGGATGCCCAGTTCGGGGTCGTTGAAATCCGCCGATTCCACCATGTTGTCCTGCTTGTCCCCGCGCAGACCGTGCTGGGGACCGAAGGCAGCGTCGAGTTGAATGTCGGGCAAGCGTGCAAGGGCATCCAGGGAATGGGTGAGATCGTCTGTGACAGAGGCCGGATGGGCCAGCAGTGCCACGCGACAGCCCTTCAGGGACTGGCGCAGCGCGGGTTGTTGCAGCAGGCGGTCGATGCCGAATTTCATGGCCGCACTCCTCCGGCTGGTTTGTTCATGTCATCCATTCAGGGCAGATCCAGTTGTAACGCGAAGGCGTCAGTATGGTGGAAGTCGGGCTTGCCGGGCGGATGCTGCAGCGCCCAGTAAGACAGCCTGCCGGCTGAATCCTCCACGACCGCGGCCAGCCCCAGCCGCAGCGGTTGCCCCCGCGGCAGAAAATCATGACAGATCTTCGCGTCCAGCTCCAACCGGTCCCCGCTCCGACGCACCGCGATAGCCGGGGCCACGTCTATCTCCCGCTCAGCACCGTCCCGATAGCCGCGGAAATCATAAACCGCCCACGCCCCCGATGGCGAGAAATTGAACTCGCGATACGCGGGTCCGCCCTCCGGCATCAGAAAAACCTCGAAGCAGGTGTGCATCCACAAACCGCTCGTCCGTCGAGATCCTCGGGTTTCAGGAATGCGCAACCGGGAAAGATCACCCTCCAGTGCATAAGCCAGCGTGAGCATGTTACCTGGCGCCGTAGCCACGACGGCGTCGATACCACGGACTGTCGCTGCAGGCGTGTGAGGATGGCAGACAAGATCAAGGGAAGCCGGGCCGGTAACGGAATTCATGGCTGCCAAGGCTAGCATCCAGACGACGGGTTGGCACGCGTGATCAGGAGACAAGCAGGCCTGTCAGCCTCACCCCTGCGGTGCCCCTGCACTTCGCGTTCGCATGTTGACCCGCAGGACCCGAACCCAATCCTGCACACGCCACAAATTCAAAAAATCCCGGATGGAGTTTTTGAATCCGGCGGTGGTTGCAGCCTGCTGCGAACCTGGCTCGGATAATTTTCCCGGTTCACGGGTAATCTACAAGGTGTTATAAGTGATTTTATCGTTACCCAGAACCAGAACAGGAACCTTTCCTGTAAATAACCCTGGATTGTCCTTTTCAGGAAAAACCTGCCCCCGGAAAGTTCCCCGAAAATAACCGTAACCGGGAATGTTGCATTCACACCAGGTGACTTTGCGTGTTTATGCCTGATCGGGAATTCCACAATCACCTCACCTGTCCCGGTTGCGTACCCTGTGGTAGGGTGTTGCCACTGGTTTTCCGGGCAGGCCCATGACACAGAATACGCTGTACTGGCACGATTACGAGACATTCGGGCTGGATCCGGCGCGCGACCGGCCGGTGCAATTCGCCGGCATCCGCACCGATGAGAACCTCAACATCATCAGCGAACCCCTGAATCTCATGGCGCGGCCGGCACCGGACAGCCTGCCGCACCCGATTTCGTCGCTCATTACCGGCATTACCCCGCAGCAGGCGCTGGAGCAGGGCCTGCCGGAGGCCGAGTTTATCGCTCGTATCCTGGCGGAGTTGTCGCAGCCCGGCACCTGCGGGGTGGGTTACAATTCGCTGCGCTTCGATGATGAGGTAACGCGCAACACCCTCTACCGCAACCTGTACAGTCCCTACGATCGCGAATGGCAAAACGGCAATTCGCGCTGGGACATTCTCGATATGGTGCGCGCCTGCCATGATCTGCGCCCGGAGGGCATTGCCTGGCCACGCCGCACGGATGCCGCTCGGCCCAGCTTCAGACTGGAGGAACTCAGCGTTGCGAATGGCATTGCCCATGAACAGGCGCACGATGCCCTGTCCGACGTCTACGCCACCCTTGCGATCGCGAAGCTGATCAGGGAAAAGCAGCCCAGGCTCTATGATTTTCTCTACCGGCTGCGGCGCAAGAAGGAAGTCCTCAAGCATATCGACCTGAAGGACATGACGCCGCTGCTGCATACGTCGGGAATGTACGGCAGCGATCACGGCAATACCCGCCTGGTGGTGCCGGTTGCCGCTCACCCGACCAACGGTAACAGCATTATCGTCTTTGACCTCGCGCAGAGTCCCGATTTGCTCCTCGATCTCGGGGCGAAAACACTGCGGGAACGACTTTATACCGCAAACGAGGATCTTCCCGATGCGGTCGAGCGCCCTGCGCTCAAGCAGATCCTGGTCAACAAGTGTCCTGCTATTGCACCGACCTCTACCCTGACAGGCGATGCCGCGAAACGACTTCGAATCGACCTCATCACGTGCATGCGCAATCGCCAGACGTTGCTGCATGCGCGCAAGGCGATCCAGCAGAAAATTGCCAAAATATTCGAACCGCGCGAGTTCGAGCCGGTTACCGATCCGGACCTGATGCTCTATGCCGGCGGATTCTTCAATGACAGTGACAGGGCGCTGATGAACGCGATTCATGCTACAGACCCACATGAACTCGGCACGCAAAGCTGGAGCTTTGCGGACACGCGTCTGCCGGAGATGCTGTTTCGTTACCGGGCGCGTAATTACCCTGAAACACTCAGCACCGACGAGCAGGCACAGTGGCTGGAACACTGCCGCGCCCGGCTGGTCGACGGGGAATCCGGCCACTTCACGCTCACGGATTTTCACGCCGCTGTTGCGCAGCTGCGCAGCGAGATCGCGATAGATGATCCCAGAACCAGGCTACTGGACGATGTGACGGCATTCGGCGCCGGGCTGGCGTCCTTTGTAGGCGCGACGGCGGACTAATCAGGGAAGCACAGGTATTCCGGAAGCCTCACAATAATCTGGACGCTGTAATGAAGCGGGAATTCACCACCGCTGTTTGAATCCCTGGCAGTTATTCATGAGAATATGTAACGCTGGCAATCCGGGTGACCCCGGCGTGTGGCCGGCCAACCGGCCTGAACCGCGGGAAGCGGCGAGTCAGGAACAGCACAGCACCGGGATGAATCACCGGTTACACGGA
>JASFOC010000379.1:0-3551 GCA_050116715.1 Gammaproteobacteria bacterium | reverse complement strand
TCGTGCAGGAACGCCTGGAGCGGGAGTACGACCTGGACCTCATCACCACTGCGCCGACGGTCATCTACGAGGTCGTCACCACCCGCGGCGAAACGATCAGGATCGACAACCCGGCCAGCCTGCCGCCGTCGAGCGAGATCGAGGAGATCCGCGAACCGGTCATCATGGCCAATATCCTGGTGCCGCAGGATTACCTCGGCAACGTGATCAACCTGTGTATCGAGAAGCGCGGGGTGCAGAAAAACATGCAGTACCTCGGCAACCAGGTGTCGCTAAACTACGAAATGCCGATGAGCGAAATCGTGCTGGACTTTTTTGACCGCCTGAAGTCGGTGTCCCGCGGTTATGCCTCCTTCGACTATTACTTCCTGCGCTTCCAGACCGCGCCCCTGGTCAAGCTGGATATCCTGATCAACGGCGAACGGGTCGACGCCCTGTCGCTGATCGTGCATCGCGACGTGTCGCAGTCGCGCGGCCGCTCGCTCGCCGTGAAGATGAAGGAGCTGATTCCGCGGCAGATGTACGATGTCGCAATCCAGGCTGCAATCGGTGCGCAGATCATCGCGCGCACCACGGTAAAGGCGCTGCGCAAGAACGTCACGGCGAAATGCTACGGGGGTGATATTACCCGCAAGCGCAAGCTGCTGGAGAAGCAGAAGGCAGGCAAGAAGCGCATGAAGCAGTTTGGTCGTGTCGAGATACCCCAGGCCGCTTTCCTGGCAGTGCTGCGTGTCGATAATGAATGATGCCGCCGGCCAGCCTATAATGTCGCCCTTCCCAGGGCCGATAAGACACAAGACAACAAGCAGACGAGGCTAAAATGAGTTTTGACTTTCCAGCATTACTGGTCGGGGCAACCCTGTTCACCGGCCTTGCCTGGGCCCTGGATGCCGCTTTCCTGGCGCCAAGGCGCAGGCAGAAGGCGGCAAGCCTGGTACAGGGCGGTGTCGCGCAGGATTCCGATCAGGTCGCCATCACCCTGAAAGAGCCGACCTGGATTGAATACTGCAAGTCGTTCTTCCCGGTCATTCTGGCCGTGCTGCTGTTGCGTTCCTTCCTGGTGGAACCGTTTCGCATTCCATCGGGTTCCATGATGCCGACCCTGCTGGTGGGTGATTTTATTCTGGTAAACAAGTTCGCCTACGGCATTCGTCTTCCGGTTGTGAACACCAAGATCATTGACATCGACGAACCCGAACGTGGCGACGTTGTCGTGTTTCGTTACCCGAAGGATCCCTCGGTCGACTACATCAAACGGGTGGTAGGACTGCCCGGTGACACGATCCGTTATACCAACAAGGTCGTTTACGTCAATGGTCAGCCGGCCGGCCAGGTCCCGGCCGGTGTCTACCTCGGCAAGGGATCCGGAGTTTCCATGTCGGGGGCAAGCAAGCGTCGCGAACAGCTGGGCGACCTGCAGCACGACATTCTGGTTATGCCGCGCACCCCGGGTGTGCAAGGTGAATATGTCGTCGGTGAAGACGAGTACTTTGTGATGGGAGATAATCGAGACAACAGTAATGACAGCCGTTACTGGGGCACCGTGCCGGAAGAAAATCTGGTGGGCAAGGCGTTCCGGATCTGGATGAACTGGGACAGTGCCAATGGCGGGATCGACTGGGACCGCATCGGTATGAAGATTCAATAGGGGAGCCACAAAGGGGAACACTATGCGTTCAATGCACAGACAGAAGGGAGTGACGGCGATAGGATGGCTGATCATCCTCGGCCTGATCGGGTTTTTCACGCTGCTGACGCTGAAGATGGCGCCGGCCTACATGGAGTACTACAAGGTTGTCTCCTCGCTGGAATCCCTGGAAGAGGAGCCCGGGCTGCAGACCGCTGCAGATATCAGGCGCCTGCTCAACCGGCGCTTCAATATCAGCTACGTGGAAAGCATCAACGAGCGTGACGTGCAGATCCGGAACGCAGGACCGTTCCTGAGGGTGACCGCGAAGTACGAATCACGCGTACACCTGTTCGGCAATGTCTACGTGGTAATGGTGTTCAACAAGCAGGTGCAGGTTCGCAGGAGTTGACGAGGCCCCGTGAATCACTGGAAAAATTGCTGGGCTACCGTTTTCAGGATGCGCAGCTGTTGCAGCAGGCCCTGACCCATCGCAGCGCCGGCAGCAGGAACAATGAACGCCTGGAATTTCTCGGTGACGCCATACTCGGGTGCGTGATCGCCGCTGAACTGTACCGCTGTTACCCGCAAGCCAGGGAAGGCAAGCTCAGCCGGCTGCGCTCCACGCTGGTACGCAGGGAGTCACTGGCAAAGATCGCGCAAGAACTGCAACTCGGAGACTACCTTAACCTCGGTGCCGGTGAGCGCAGAAGCGGCGGGCATGCCCGGGACTCCATTCTTTCCGATGCCCTGGAAGCGATTTTCGGCGCCATATACCTCGACAGTGACTTTGCCACGGTCAGGGACTGCATCCTCGACCTGTTCAGGGAAAGGCTGCAGTCGGTTTCCGAGGTGACGACACTCAAGGACTCCAAGACACGCCTGCAGGAATACCTGCAGGCACAACACAAACCGCTGCCGGTATACGCTGTGACCCAGGTCAGCGGCGAGGCGCATGACCAGTTCTTCAGGGTGAGCTGCAGTGTTGCCGGGCTGGGTGTCGAGCCCGCCCAGGGCAGCGGCAGCAGCCGCCGGCTGGCGGAGCAGGCCGCCGCGGAACAGCTGCTTGCCCGGCTGCTGGCGGACTGAAGCATGAGCGCCGGTTTCCGCTGCGGATACATCGCCCTGGTCGGCAGGCCGAACGTCGGCAAGTCCACCCTGCTGAACCGTATTCTGGGACAGAAGATCAGCATTACCTCGCGCCGTCCCCAGACGACCCGACACCGGGTGCTGGGCATCAAGACCCTGCCGCACGCCCAGCTGATTTACGTAGATACCCCGGGCATCCATGATTTCAACGGCCGTGCCATGAACCGGCACATGAACCGTACGGCCAGCAGTGTACTGTCCGACGTGGATGTCGTGGTGTTCCTGGTGGAGGGCCTGCGCTGGACGGCGGACGATGACCTGGTGCTGAAGAAACTGGCGCATGCCGGCAGCCCGGTGATTCTCGCCGTCAACAAGATCGACACCCTGGAGAAACGCGAGGCCCTGCTGCCCGGGCTGCAGGCGCTGGCGGGGAAATTCACCTTCAGAGAGATCGTCCCGGTTTCGGCGCGCAAGGGCGACAATGTCGCGGCGCTGGAATCCGCTATCG
Source organism: Gammaproteobacteria bacterium (assembly GCA_050116715.1). Taxonomy (GTDB): domain Bacteria; phylum Pseudomonadota; class Gammaproteobacteria; order UBA9214; family UBA9214; genus UBA9214. The sequence continues at coordinate 327 of JASFOC010000379.1, read as the reverse complement.
AGGCGCTGCTGCCGGAGGCACGGCCATTCTTTCCCGAGGACCAGATCACCGATCGTTCGGTGCGGTTTCTCGCCGCTGAACTGGTCAGGGAAAAACTGTTCCGCAAGCTCGGCAGGGAACTGCCGTACGGCCTGACAGTCCAGATCGAGGACTATCGCAGCGAGCCCGGTATTACGCATATCCATGCCCTGATCTGGGTAGAACGCGACAGCCAGAAGAACATCGTCATCGGCAAGGGCGGGCGGATGCTAAAGGAAGTCGGCCGGGAGGCGCGCCTGGATATCGAGGACCTGATCGGCAACAAGGTCAACCTCAAGCTGTGGGTCA
>JASFOC010000378.1:0-3552 GCA_050116715.1 Gammaproteobacteria bacterium | reverse complement strand
GCACTCATCGCGCAGCAGGTCGACCTCGATCGCCTGCTGGCGGTCGCGGGGGATACACCGCTTGAGTTCGCGCCGCTGCCGCTTGCATCCGCGACCGGAAAACGACCGGTTCGCATCGCTATCGCGCGGGATGCGGCCTTCGGCTTTTACTACCCCGACGACCTGGATGCCCTGCAACAGGCGGGAGCCGAACTGGTCATGTTTGATACCCTGCGGGATACGCGGCTGCCTGAGGTCGACGGCCTGTTCATCGGTGGCGGATTCCCGGAAAGCCACATGCAGGCGCTGGAGCAGAATAAAGCCTTACGCAGCGCCATCAGGCAGGCCATCGAGAACGGCCTGCCCGCCTACGCAGAATGCGGCGGTCTGATGTACCTGGCACGCAGCCTCAGCTGGCATGGCAGGCGCTGCGAAATGGTCGGCGTCATTCCTGGCGATTGCATCATGCATGACAGGCCCCAGGGACGCGGCTACGTCCGCCTGCAGGAGACGCAGCATGCCCCCTGGCCACCCGGCCCGCAAGCCCGGGAGTTCGCCGCCCACGAGTTCCACTATTCCGGCCTTGAAAACCTGCCTGACAGCCTGCACTTTGCCTACGCGGTGAAACGCGGGACCGGTATCGACGGCCGCCATGACGGCATCGTGATGCATCGCCTGCTGGCCTGTTACAGCCACATGCGCGACACCGCGCAGCATCACTGGGCCAGCCGCTTTGTCGAATTTGTCCGCCAGGCATGCACCTGAGACAATTATTGTTTCAAGGTCTTATAATACGGTCCAAGCAACCCGGGAGTTATCATGATAACGCTGACACCAGCCGCCGCCGCGCAAATTCGTGCATCCGCAGAACAGGGAGACATGCAGGGACTGGCCATGCGCATTGCCGCCAAACGCAACCCCGACGGCAGTCTCCACTACGCCATGGGGTTTGACGACACCCAGCTCGAAGGGGACATGCACATCGACGCCGACGGCATCGAGATCGTGGTATCGGAGCACAGCCAGGCGCTGCTGGAAGGGATGACCGTGGATTATGTCGAGATTGAACCGGACACCTTCCAGTTCATTTTCCTGAATCCCAACGACGCCAACTACAGCCCGCCCGCATGAACCGGGACCTGACCGGCTAACACAGCCAGCACTGCCAGAGGGCGAGATGTCACAAGCCAGCACCACGCGCGACGCAGGCACGGCCAGGGAAAGCACATTGCGCAGTCGCCTGCTGGTCAGGTTGTTCGGCCTGCTGGTCCTGCTGGGCATAGCCACAGCCCTGCTGCTACTGAAGCAAACCGCTGACCTCAGCATCGTCAGCCGTGCCCTGCTAGGCGTATTGCTGTTCCTCGGCGGCGCTGCACTCAGCCTGGCCATCCTCTCACTGGTACAGCACAACCTGCTGGAGCCGCTGGTTCAGGTCAGGGAATGGGCCAGAAAAATGCGCGAAGGGCGCTATACCGACCCCATTCCCGCGCCGGCCTACAGTGGTTTTGCCGACCTGGCCGCAGACCTGAACCGTCTGGGCAGGCGCCTGACGCCGCCGGGCAGGAAACAGAATCCGCACCTGTTCGACGAACATGATCTCGAGGAAAGATCGCTGCAGATCCTCTACGAAGTCGTCTCCAGCATCAATACAGCGCATGGCCTCGACGACCTGCTGAACCGCTTCCTGTACACGCTGAAGCGCATCACCCATGCGCATGCCGCCGCCATCTGGGTAACCCAGAAACAGGGAGCCCTGGAACTTTCGGCCTGCAGTGGACTGAATGAATCCATGATCCACTCCAGCCGGCATGACGTGCGTCGCTGTCTCTACGAACGCGCCCTGACGGAAGGCCGCATCTGGGTCGAAAAAGACCTGGTGAAGTGTGAAAAGATTGCCGGCGAGCGTTTTTTCGAACAGGACAATATTGGCCTGGTGTCGGTACCCATGCGCTACCGCGGCCGGGTAACCGGTGTCATCAACCTGTTTCTCGACAACAAGCTGATCGAGCAGATAGAGGGCCTCAAGCCGTTGCTGACAAGCATCGCGCACCACCTCAGCATTGCCATCGAGCGCTCCAACAGCGAGGAAGTGAACAACCAGCATCGCATCAATGATGAGCGCACCCGTATCGCGCACGAACTGCACGACTCACTCGCCCAGAGTCTCGCCAGCCTGCGCTACCAGGTGCGGGTACTGGACGAGACCATGCACCAGGGTGATGAATCCACCACCTGGCAGCAACTGGAACGCATCGAGAACAGCCTGGATGAGGCCAATACCGAGCTGCGCGGCCTGATTGCGAACTTCCGCGCCCCGACGTACAAACGCGGTCTGCTGGATGCCGTCGAGCAGATGGTCAGCCAGTTCCGTATCGAGACCGGCATCAAGACCTATCTGCAGAAGGAGTGGGCGGCAGGGTCGCTGCCCGTGGACGTGCAAACCCAGATCCTGCGTATAATCCAGGAAGCCCTGTGGAATATCAGGAAACACAGCCATGCAAAGACCGTACGCATCCTCTTGCGCGGCGAGACGGACGGCAAATATAACGTCCTGATCGAGGATGACGGTGTCGGAATCGGCAAACAGGTGAACGGCGCTGCCGGCGAACATATCGGCCTCAGCATTATGCGTGAACGGGCTGCCCGCCTCGGTGGTATCCTGCGGTTAGAAAGCGAGCCTGGCGAAGGTACCCGCGTGGCACTTGAAATCACCCAACCGGTAAGAGAATGTAGCCCCTCATGAGCCTGAATGTTCTGCTGATAGATGATCACACCCTGTTTCGTGAAGGCCTGGAAAGCCTGCTGAACCGCAGGGATATCAATATCCTCGCAGCGGCTGGCAGCGGTCAGGAAGGCCTGCGTCTCGCCGCCGAACTGAGTCCGGACGTCATCCTGCTGGACATGCGCATGCCGGAGATGGACGGCATGGAAGTGCTGCGCCATCTGCGCAAGAACGGCTTTCGCAACCCGGTCGCCATGCTCACGACCAGCAGCGATGAGCGCGACCTGGTCGAGTCGCTGCGCAGCGGTGCGCAGGGCTACCTGTTGAAGGACATGGAACCGGACCAGCTGGTGGTGGCGCTCAGGGATATCGTCGCGGGCAAGACCGTGGTCGCACCTGACCTGGCGCCGGTTCTGGCACGCGTGGTACAGGGAGAAAGCATCGCCCCCGATGAGGAAAGCCCGTTCGCCAAGCTGACGCCGCGGGAAAACGAGATCCTTGCACTGCTTGCCGAGGGTCAGAGTAACAAGGTGATTGCGCGCAACCTCGGAATTTCTGATGGCACCGTGAAGTTGCACGTCAAGTCCATCCTGCGCAAGCTGGGCGTGCACTCCCGCGTCGAGGCTGCAGTAATCGCGGTAGAGCAGGGCCTGCGCACGAGCCGTGGCAATGAGCAGGGAGGAACAGGCTAGCGCCTGCCACCCCGCTATGGTCGACGCGTTGCAATCTGCAATCCGGTCATGAAGCGCTTTAACGAGCTGGTCAACGCCTGCCTCCCGGACATTACCGAGGTGTTTCCCTGGGACGTGGAGGAAAAACTCGGCAAGGACCCTGCCCCGCTGCTGCTGGAT
>JASFOC010000377.1:0-3553 GCA_050116715.1 Gammaproteobacteria bacterium | reverse complement strand
GGATAAATGCAGCTCGAGACAGGGCAAGCCCCCACACCTGACATGCTGATCAACTCGCTGCAGGCCGCCGTTATCGGTATCGGGGCAATCATCAGCCTGGTTTGCCTGACAGGCGTCATGCTGCCGGCGCAGTTGCTGCATGCCGTCAGGGCCGCATGGCAATATCGCGCAGCCCTGTTCGTCGCGGTCATGGTCCGTTTCCTGGTCGGCATAGTGCTGGTCATGGCTGCACCCCACAGCCGCTTCCCGCTGCCCTTCGAAATCCTGGGATGGCTTGCCATCGTGGCCGCGCTGCTGATCCCGTTCGTCGGACGCCAACGCATCGAGCGGCTGCTCGACTGGTGGTCGCGACGTTCGCGCCCGGCCATACGCCTGTGGTCGCTGGCCGGGCTGGCCTTTGGCTGCATCCTGGTTTACGGTGCCACCTGAGCAGGATGACAGGTTCAAGGCGTGCCGGTCATTCTCTATAGCCACGGAATCCACGGAAGAACACGGAAAGAAATAACACCCATTCGAGATATTTCCGTGTACTTCCGTGGATTCCGTGGCGGTAATATTAATTAACGTCGATACAAAAAAACACCACCATTCACACCCGTGCAACAACGCAAGGAGATACCCATGTCCCGGGACCACACGTCCACAGCAGTGACCAGTGCCATCTGGCAAAACCACATCAAGGTTCCCGACACGCCGCAAGGCTTTACTGTCAGGACGACCTATCCGACCAACCCGGACGGAGTGGAGGTCATGCTGGAGCAGTGGCAGGCGGGCAGCGCGGAACCGCCACACTCGCATCCGGGAGACGACATGACGGTCGTGGTCGAGGGCAGGATGGCGATTCAGTTTTTTACGAAAGGTGAAGACGGCCTGGTTGCGGACGGCTCACCGGTCATCCTTAACCAGGGGGAAGCCGGCTACATCCAGGCCGGGCGCATCCATGATGCAAGCTACCTGGAGGATTGCAAGCTGGTCTACGTGCACGACCGGGCCTTCGGATTCAAGGCGGAAAGCTGATTCCTGCGCTCGCCTGGCAGCAATCAGGTCTGCTGCATGGCAGAAGGCGACACCTGTCTGTGCCCGCGGAACTGCAGCGGTGATTTGCCGGTCCAGCGGCGGAATGCCCGGGTAAAACTGCCGGGTTCCGAATAGCCGAGCAGGTAGGTGATTTCGCCAATACTGCGGTGTGATTCCCGGACATACTGGATGGCAAGTTGCTGCTGGGTTTCGTGCAGCAACGTCGTGAAGCTGGTACCTTCGTTCTGCAACTTGCGCTGCAGGCTGCGCAGGCTCATGTGCAGCGCATCCGCGATGACTTCCTGGCCGGGGCGGCCGTCCGGCATCAATTCGATAATTTTCGCACGCACCTGCATGGTGAGACTTTCGCCGTCATGGCGCGCCAGGTAATCAATAACCATCTGGTCATTGAGGCGGGCAAGTTCCGGGTTTGCCATGGACAGCGGGGCCTCGACAAGCGCCCGGTCAAAACTCAGCCGGTTTTCCGGCGCGTCGTACTGGATATTGGGACCGAAAACAGCAATAAAATCCCTTGCACAGGGCGGCCTGGGACGCTGCAAATTGACCCGCCGCGGCATGACGGCATGACTTGCCGTAATCTGGCACATACGCAAAAACGCCGCCATTGCCAGGTCAGCAGCGGCAAAGACGAAGTCGGGCCATTCAGCCCGCGAGATCCGGTTGACGAGATCAATCGAGTCCGCGGTCTTCTCCAGGCGGAAATCGACTGCGGTATTGATGAAACGCGAGTAGCGCACCAGTCGTTCCAGGGCAGCATACAGGGTATCGCTTGCCAGCCATGCGAAGCCCAGACCATGCAGGGCGACCGGCTGGAAATGCCGCGCCACAACCAGGCCCAGACAGGGGTCACCGGTCGCTTCAACCGCGAGGCGCCACAGGGTCTGCATACGCGTGGTGGGTATCCGGTCACCGCACTGGGCGGTACGGGGCATGTCGATGCCGGCGGCGGCAAACAGCGGGACAGGGTCACGGTCGCAGCTGCGCAGCGCCTCTGCCAGCAGGGTTGCCACGCTACCCAGCGTGGTAATCTCGTCTTGCTGGCTCGCCATGCTATGCTCCCGGTTCCCTGACAGGGAAAGCATAGCAAAATCAGGGGATATGGGTGGGAATACCCTTCCTTCAGGGGGTGTTAATCCCCACCATCCTGGTCGCGTTCCCGGAGAATCCGGTTATAGATTTCTTCCCGGTGAACAGCGACGTCGCGCGGTGCTGACACACCGATCCTGATCTGGTTACCCTTGATCCCCAGGACGGTGACTTTCATGTCGTCGCTGATGACCAGTGACTCCCCAACCCTACGCGTGAGTATCAACATCGTCCATCTCCTTGTTAATCTAATTCCTGTTTAAAGCAGCACCAGCAGCAACACGCCCCACAGGAGCAGGCTGATGACCAGCCAGCCCGCAATGGCCATGCTATTGTCATATCCCCGTTCCAGATCGGTTTTTTTAGGATTCATCATGCACCCTATGCGTTTCCTGAACAGTCAGTGTCACGGAGGGAAGCGTAGCCGGAATCATGCCAGAAGGGATTGGCAGAAAGTGCCAATCAGTTGGGCTTTCACGCCAGAGTGCGGCTGAAATCACGATATCCTGCGATTCCATTAGCCAACACGACGCTGGCAGGGCAGCCGGTTGTTTCCGCAGCCGTGACAAATTTTCTCTGCTCTCTTGCGCTGATGTGGGTACAATCAGCGCATGAATCCGACCCCATTCAAGGCTGCCTGCGCAGCCGGAGACGACTGGCAGCGCATCGCGGCAGACTGCCTCGAAGACCTCGGCGGCAACACTGCCGATGCCAGCCTCGGCCTGCTGTACGTTACCGGTTCACTGGCGCCTTACCTGGGCAACCTGCTGGACAAACTGCGAACAGGTACCGGTGTCCAGGACTGGATCGGTACCGTCGGCAGCGGCATTTGCTACACCGCAAGGGAAATCTATGATGAACCGGCCGCAGCCGTGATGCTCGCCGCGCTGCCCCCTGACAGCTATCGCCTGATTCCACCGGGAATCGATGCACTCGGCGACATGCTGGCGGAGAACAGGACCTGGATTACCGAACACGCCGCACACTTCGGCATCGTGCACGGCGACCCCCGCAACGGCCACACACCACAGATCATCGAATCCCTGTCGACTGAACTCGATCCGGGTTTTCTGGTCGGCGGACTGACCTCCGCCGACGATGACAACTACCTGCTGCAGATATCCGGCGACGTCTGCCAGGGTGGCATCTCCGGTGTCCTGATTTCCGCGGAGGTGCCGGTCATCAGCGGTGTAACCCAGGGCTGCACGCCGCTGCCCAACAAGCACATTATCACCCGTTGCGACGGCAACCTGCTGGCGGAACTCGATGGTCGCCCGGCGCTCGACGTCTTCAAGGAAGATATCGGCGAAGTTTTATCCAAGGACCTGTCACGTGTTGCGGGTTACATCTTCGCCGGTCTGCCGGTACCCGGTTCCGATACCGGGGACTACCTGGTGCGCAACCTGGTCGGCATCGATCCCAATGAAAA
>JASFOC010000376.1:0-3557 GCA_050116715.1 Gammaproteobacteria bacterium | reverse complement strand
AAGGAACAATGCGAGCCCGATCGTCAGCACCGGCCAGAGAATGTGGAACATGGCCGTCAACGCGAACTGCATTCGCGAAAGTATTGTCGGGTCAGCCAGCAGTTCCATGGGTAATTTCTCTCCCGGGTTTACACCGGGACCCCGTCAATGCCGGTCATGCCGGTTGCCCATACTGCCTTGTCAGAACCATTGCTGTTGTCCATCCGGGTTGTTGTGAATATTCCAGAGCTGCCTGGCCGGCGCCACCACTGCAGGCGGTTCAATCAGCCACGTTGCGAGGGAAACCTGCCAGAGCAAAACTCCCCGCCGGGGCGTCTGCCGACGCCCCGGTTCAGCCGGTCATAACGTCCGGATCATGTTGCGCAACTGCTGCTGAAGCGCGTCATAGCTTGACGCCTGGGCCGCGGTGGGATCGCTGACGAGGTCCGACACCTCTTTCTGCAGACTGGATATCTGCGCCTGGACCTTCTGTTCCGTTTTCTCCTGCCGGGCGACCTCCGCGGCCTTGTCGAGGAAGCCCCCGGCGAGTGCCAGCTCTTCGCTGGCCGTGCCTGTTTCGTGCCCGGTGAACAGGTCGATTCTGGCATTGGTGAGGTGCAGCTTGGCCTCGATCAGGTCAGACTTGAGCGGGCTGCTGGAACGGTAGCGGGCCCAGCCGGCGGACAGGTATTCAATGCTGCGGTCAGCAAGCGCGTGGGTACGTTCCCACAAATGATGGGCACGCGCACTGATGTCTGCGCCACTCTCCAGGTCGGACTCCAGTTCCCTGGCGCGGACGAGGACCTGGCTGGCGGCTTCTCTGGTTGCCTTGTCATCGGACTGTCTTGCCATGTCCAGATATTCGATTGCACTCTGCAGGTCAGTTCTGGCGAGTTCAATGTTGCCGCTGTCGACATCCATAACTGTCTGCCACAACAGGGCCTTTGCGTTAAACAGCGGCTGTTCGAGGGCAACGGACAGGTACACGACACTGTCTTCAGCAGTCTTCAGTGCGTTGTCAGCCTGATCCATCGCCTCCCTGTTCATATCCGCCCTGGCCTGGGCAACCAGCTGGCGCGTGCTGCTTAGCGGCAAATCCACCTCGGTGTACTGCAGTGCCGCCGCCGTGGCATCCAGAGACGCCTCGGCCTTTTCCCTGTCACCCGCCTTGAGATGGGACTTGACCTGGTCAAGGTGTTTTTTCGCCACGTCAGTCGGCATGATGTCGACCAGCTCATCCAGCGAGGTATAGATGGGAATCAGGTCCGGAAGCACTTCTTCGGTATTTTCGTATTCAAGATGTTTTTTTGCCACCCAGATCCGGTCCTTGACCTTGGTTGTCGGCAATCCTGCCTCGATGATGTCGAGCAGACTGTCGGCCTGATCGAGCGCCTGCTTGACGCCATCCACATCCTTGTTGCGGATGTCCGAACGGGCCTGGGCGATATGTCGCAACACCTTGACACCGGCGGACGATATTACCGCCTCCTCGCGCGGGGTGATGGTTTTACCCTGCGTGATTGTCATCTCTTCCTGTACGGCTGCGGTCGCAACCGGCGCAGTGAGTATGGCAGGCCCCATGGCACACAGCGTGACTGCAAGGGCGATCGGTTTGATTCTCATGTTCACCATGTTTCTTGCTCCTCAGTGTAAATGGATACATTCAGCACCTGATTACAGGGCATATGCCGTGCCAGACTTGATACTTGATATATTTCAGCGGGATAGAAAACCACGCCTGTGGGTCGGGGGGTGAATAATGCAAGGACATGGGGAAATGTACGCAACGCCGGCAGAACAGGACTGGCGATCTCGTCTGCAATCCCGGCACACCTGATCCACCTGCGCACCGGCCTCAGATGATGCGTGCCAGATACAGCAGCAGGTAAAAACCGAAGGCAACCAGGGCAATCGTCAGCCCCATGGCGACAACAGAACCACGGTAATGCAGGTCCTTGTTTGAATCGAGTTTTGTTTTCACCATGAAATAGCGCACGGCGCCGGCCACGATGACAAGCATACCCAGTACTACCAGCGCGATACTGACCAGCTCCGGACCCTTGCTACTGGCGACGATATGCCCCTTGTCCGTCAGCAGGCCCTGCAGTCTTGCGATAAATATCTCGAATTTTTCAACGATAAAGCCGAGCACCATGACAGTGATCCCGGTGCGCACCCAGGCAAGATAGGTACGTTCATTTGCCGCGTGGTCACGGTAGCGCTCTATCATGTAGCAATTCCTCCGGGCAGTGTCATCGGGTGCAGGACTGAACCGTATCAGCCGGCAGCGTTAATTGTTTACGCTGGCAAGCCTGCAAATTTCGTACCTGGTCATAAATAAAACGTTCTGCACCCGGTAAAGCCGGGATGCGCCCCGTTGCGCCATGGACGCTGCTGATCCTGCAGCGCACATGGTTGGGGAATATTCACCGTTCACGGGGGAAGATGTGTCCAGTCAACCACCCGCCCAGCTGTAGCCCCTGGATTCTCCCGGTCTCTCCACTGGCACACTTGTTGCGAGATTATCAACAGACGCCATTTTCACGAACAACAGGGCTGCACCAGCGTGAACACGAACCCCGCAACCGATCCGCAATCCGGAAAAACCTCCCCATCGGCCCGGGCATTGAGCTTCTGGTGGCTATTGCTGGCGATACTGCTGGTCTGGAATTTTTCCGGCCTGCTTTTCCAGTCATCCGAAGCGCCTGTCGCAACCCTGCCCTATAGCGAGTTCATCGACCAGGTGAAGCATGACAACGTTTCAGTCGTGCGCATCGCCGGCAGCAAGATCGGCGGAACGTTCCTGCAGCCGGTCAGCTGGCCGCCAGCGCGGTTGCCGGCAGAAACCGCGTCCGCAGTGAAATCGCAGGCAGCGCCAGCCGGCGCCTCCCCGGTGCCCGGCGGGACTGCCGGGAAGTCAGCGAAAGTTACTGCTAGTGAACCGTTGCGCAAACCACCCGCAGGCTGGCCGTTCGGTTCGGTCTCTCAGCAGGCGCCGGCCAATTACGAGGCCTTCATAACCACCTTTCCCGAGACCGTGGGCGATCCACGACTGGTGTCCCTGCTGGAGACACACGGTGTGCAGATCACCGCCGACCAGCCAGACAAACACTGGCTGTCGATGGTGTTGCTGAACATTCTGCCATTTGCCTTGCTCATGGGTTTTTTCTGGTGGATGGGTCGCCGTGCCATGAATCAGCAAAGCAGTCTCTTCGGCATCCGGAACAGCCATACCAGGCGGTTCGACAGCGAACAGGCCAGGGAGTCTTTCGACGACGTCGCCGGCGCTGACGCAGCCAAACAGCAACTGCAGGAAGAAGTTGATTTCCTGCGCAATCCTGGCAAGTACCACGCGCTTGGCGCGAGGATTCCGCGCGGCGTCCTGCTGGTCGGACCTCCCGGGACCGGGAAAACACTGATGGCACGCGCGGTAGCGGGAGAGGCAGGTGTACCGTTTTTCAGTATCAGCGGCTCGGAATTTGTCGAGATGTTTGTCGGCGTGGGCGCAAGCCGAGTACGTGATGCGTTCCAGCAGGCCAAACAGGCAGCACCCGCTATTCTCTTTGTCGATGAACTCG
>JASFOC010000375.1:0-3572 GCA_050116715.1 Gammaproteobacteria bacterium | reverse complement strand
AACAGGTCACGCCAGATACGCAAGGCACCGCTGGAACCGGTGAGGCCGGTAGAGGCATTGTCATCGCGCCCGATCCAGACCACCCCCAGGTGGTCACCGCTGAAACCGGCGAACCAGCTGTCACGCAGATCATCCGTGGTGCCGGTCTTGCCGGCAATATCCCAGTTTTCAGGAAGGACCTGGTAGAGGGCGCGGCCGGTCCCCTCGCGGACGACGTACCGCATGGCTGTGTTAACCAGATAGGCGGGCGCCGGCTCCACTACGGCGCGGACGCTCAGCGAATACCGTTGCAACGGTGTCTTGTCCGCTGCCAGAACCGCATTGATAGCGCGCAGCGGCGTAAGAAAGCCGCCGCTGGCAAACGTCTGGTACAGCCCGGCCACCTGCAGGGGCGACATTTCCACGGCACCCAGCACCAGCGAGGGATAGGGATTCAACCGCTGCTCCACCCCGAGACGCCGCAGGGTCGCAGCAATGGAATCGATACCAAGGTCCAGGCCGAGCCGTGCCGTACTGATATTGTAGGAGTGTGCCAGCGCCTGGTAGAGGGGGACCCGGCCATGGCTCATCCTGTCGTAATTGCCTGGCTTCCAGACTGTGCCATTGCGCGCAGTATAGGTCAGCGGACTGTCATCCAGCAGTGTCGCCAGCGTGTAGCGCTGTGGTTGTTCCAGTGCCGTCAGGTACACGGCGGGCTTCAGCAACGAACCCACCTGGCGCTGTGCATCCAGCGCGCGGTTGAAACCTGCAAATTTCGGATCACGGCCACCGGCCAGCGCCAGCACCTCGCCGCCCTGAACCGATGTCACAATTGCGGCCCCCTGCAGCTTGCCCGCCTGGCTGTCGCTGCCTTTTTCCAGGTTCTGCAACCCGGCTGCCAGGGTCTGTTCCAGTTGCCATTGCAGTTGAGGATCCAGTGTTGTGAAGATGGTCAGGCCTTCCGAGGTGATATCCTCGTCGCGATAATCGCGCTGCAACTGGCGCCGCACCAGATCGAGGAATGCCGGAAAGGTGTTGATTGCCTTGCGTCCCTGGCTGCTGACCTCAAGCGGCATGTTCCGGGCACGCGCGGCGACCTCGGGCTCGATCAGCCCCAGATCCGCCATAACGTCCAGGACCAGGTTGCGGCGTGCGCGGGCACGCTCCGGGTGACGCCGCGGGTTGTAGTAGGACGGTCCCTTGACCAGACCGACCAGCAGCGCGTACTGCTCGACATTCAATTCTGCCAGCGGCTTTTCAAAGTAGAAATGACTGGCAAGACCAAACCCGTGAATAGCACGATTGCCATCCTGTCCGAGGTATACCTCGTTCAGGTAGGCCTCCAGAATCTCGTCCTTTTCATAATGCCATTCCAGCAGCAGCGCCATGATGGCCTCATTGATTTTGCGTGTCAGGGAACGTTCACTGCTGAGAAAAAAGTTCTTCACCAATTGCTGGGTCAGGGTGCTGCCGCCCTGCACCACACCCCCGGCTCGCACATTGGCCCACAGGGCCCGCAGTATCGCCAGGGGTGCCACACCATGGTGCCTGTAGAAACCCCGGTCCTCGACCGCGATCAGGGCGTCGGTCAGGCTGACGGGCACGTCAGCGAGTTTTAACAGCACCCGATCCTCGTTGTGGGCAGGGTAGAAACTGCCGACCAGCACCGGATCCAGCCTGGCGAGATTCGCAGGACGGCCCGAGCCAGCATCCGTCAGGGCGCTGATCCTGTTCCCGGAAAAGCTGACCCGGAGACTGGCGCTGTTCTGCTGCCCGTCCCAGAAGGTGAATGGCCGGGTAACGACGTGAAATATGTTGCGGTTTCTCGAGAACCTGCCCGGCTGCGTTGCGGTCCTGACGGGACGGTAATACAAGGCGCGCAGTTCGGCCTGGAACTGATCGGCACTGAGTTCCCTGCCGACATACAGGTCCAGTGGCCGGGCATAGACGCGTGCCGGCAATGACCAGCGTTTGCCATCAAACTGCTGGCGCACCTGCAGATCAAGATAGACGACATAGCCTGCCAGCAGCAGGCATAGCAGCAGGACCAGTCGCAGCCACGGGGAGCGGCGCCTGGCAACCTTGCGACGTGATTTCCTGCGCCCGCGCTTGCGTCCTCGTGCCATAAATCTGCCTTGCCCGGGTGCTTGCTAATATGTTGCGTGCAGGCGAGCCAGCCTGACATCCATTGTCTGCACAGGGCCCGGTCCAGGGAGAGACACAGCCGAACACCTTCTGCAGTCATTCCGGGGAGGTGCCATGGGCGTTTCACGGATCCGCTTCTCCGCTACGGCAACCCCGTCAGCGTCACTGAGCGCGGCTGTATTTGCGGGAGCTGTTGCCGTGCCGGAATTCATGATCCCCTTGAGGTTAGCCAGGTAATCTGACAGGGCGGCAATCACCGGACTGGTGCAGACCAGGAACATGACCCCTGCCAGTGCCAGCGATGTCTTCAGTTTCAGCGCCATACAATCGTCATTCTCACCTGTACATCGGGCAACCATCTGCCCGGCACATAATGTAACCGAATGCTGCCGCCATGTCCTGTTCTGCGGCCCGGGGCCGGATGCAAAAAAAACCCCGGTCGACTGCGCCAACCGGGGTGAATTTACGGAGCTGGTAAAACCGGGATATTCAGATACGACGGCGTGTCGCGACGCTGCCAAGCAGTAGCATGCCCGAGCCAAACAGCCAGAACGCCGCCGGGACAGGGATTGCCGCAACCATTGTGTCACCGTAGAAAAATGCGCTGCTGGCGCTGCCATACTCACCCGTGAAACCTGGGGTATGCGAGGCAAAACCGGGGATGATGTCATCCAGCTCCAGGCCCAGAATAGAGAATTGCAGTGGGTCCTGGCGGGTTTGACCGGTTCCCAGGAGACGCACATCAAACTTGCCGGCTTCACTCATACCCTTGTCGAACTGGACTTTCCACCTGTCAGGCAGCAGGAAATCGTCGCCGGAAAGATCCATAGCGGAAACGATGTTCAAGGCAAACGAGGCAATCCCGAAATTGCCACCCGCAATATCGCTGAGGGCAGACTGGGTTTCAACCGTGAAATCAAGCTGGCCTGGTTGATTGTCGGAAATCGTGACAAGCAGGTAGTCGACATCATCATTGAGCGTATTGGACTGGTCCAGCAGGTACTGAACGGTTGCAGCCTCGGCATGACTGACAAGGAGCAGTGTAAAAACGAGGATGGAACCAAGCATTGTTTTTAATTTTTTCATTTCCTTACCCCTTGTATCCTGCAACCAGATTCAAACCTGCCCTGCCTGCAGTTACCGTGGAATCTGCCTGCTGCAGTTTGGGCACAGCATCATCCCCGCCCTGCTTGAGCATGCGGCGCAGCACTGACGTCAGTTCGGAAAAGTTTCTGAATGACAGGCGGTCGCTGCTACCAACCATTTCCACCAGTCCGGCGAGCTCTCCAGGATCGTCCTGACCCCTTCTGTAAATCCTGACAATATAACTATCCATCATTTCCCCCGCAGTAAGTTGTTATGCACTGTTGTCGTGTTGTTGAGCCAACCGTAATCCGGGGAAACTTACTAATGACTTACAGATTCGGTTTTCGTTCCCGGCTGATTCA
>JASFOC010000374.1:0-3576 GCA_050116715.1 Gammaproteobacteria bacterium | reverse complement strand
AGTACCCAAGATCCCATCCGGCACGCTGGTTCCATGCCTGCGCAAACAGCCTGTCTAGTCGATTCCGCAGGAACGGACTGCAGCAAAACCAGCGGCGCATGCAAAAGGCCACCCGGGAATCTGAAAAGATTATTATTAATGGGCTGCAACAATTAAATCCATCCATTCCGGTAATTTCAGCTGGCAATACAGACATCCCCTATTCAGAAAGAATGAACTGGAGCTACCTATGGCTGGTCGACCCACTCAACGAGGCAGACAACCATCTTGATGATAGCGCCGATTTAACCGTCAATATCGCCCTGATTGAGGGCAGCAAGCCAGTCTGGGGCGTGGTTTACAACACGCTGGACGATACTGTGTACTATGCCAAGGGTGCCAGTGGAAGCTACAAGATATCTGGCGACAATAGCCCGGCAAAACTCGCCCGGGCCGAGGTGCCATATGAACGCGGCAGCGTCGTAACCGTATCAGGCGGCAGCGTTATTGCCGATGACATCAGAGACTATATAGATAGCAGGATCGTGGACTGTAACCTGGTCTTTACCGGGAGCAGCACAGCATTATGCATGCTGGCAGAAGGAACGGCCGCAATGCATATCAGCCTGGGGTCTACATGCGAATGGGAAACTGCCGCGGGTCACGCCATAGCCAGGTCTTCCGGCTGCCATGCCTACAATTACGGCACCAGTAAAGAACTGGAATATAACAAGGAGAACCTCATAAATGACCGCTTTATTGCTGAATAATTCTGTGAGGACTAACCACCCGGTGGACAATCTTCGCAATTACATCCTGGCTACCGGAGTCTAGCCCTGTCGCATTATGCTTGCTGGTTCTCACACGGATAATGGATCTGGAATTATTCAGCAGGAAAATATATATGAGCACGCAACCGGAATCGCCCATCGTATTTGCCAGGTTCACAGGCAAAACCATTCTGGGCGAGATGGGAAGACTTCTGTATTCCATACTTAATATCTTTGCGACCAACGGCTATCAGGTTCAACTGCTTGACAATATAGACTTCAGCAAACTGGACAAATACGGCCAACTGGTTCCGTCCATCGAGAATCTTAAACTGGTTGGTACCATTCCCGATGATACAAGCCATATGATTTGTCTGTTCGACCTGGATGACATTCACTGCTCACGCCGCAAATGGAAGAAAAGAATTCAGCTGAAATTTGACATATTCTCAACCTACAGGATAACCGAACCGCTGATAATGCCCTACCCGGTACACCCCTTGCTCGCCGGGGCAGATTTGCCGATTCGGCTGGAAAATTTGCGAAAGAATGAAAAAAAGCTGCGAATATTTTTTTCCGGCGACACCAAGGGCTACACCAAGAACCGCATTCACTACCCGGATACCAAGTTACCCCGCATGGAGGTAATTGACTCGATCCTGGAGTATCTTGGCGACAGGACCATTCATGTAAAAGACGAGACAGTCCTGAATGAGCTGTTCAGTGGCGACCTTGTCAGAAAGTGTGTAATAGTTGATACGGGCAACCTCTGGATAGACCCGGCAGACTGGTTACCCGACTTGTCGAAAAGCGAATTTTTTATTTGTCCACCGGGATATAGCATGCCCATGTGCCATAATGTGATAGAGGCGATGGCGGTCGGAGCGATACCCGTAATTAATTATCCGGAATGGTTCACACCTGCGTTAAAACACATGGAGAATTGTATAGTCTTTGGTGACAGGGAGGACCTGATCAGGCAGGTTGAGGCAGTACTGGAAATGGGGCATGAACAAATATCCGGGTTGAGAAACAGGGTAATAGAGTATTACGAAAATCATCTGCACCCGGGAAGGTTTGTCAGCAACCTGGAAGCCAGGGAAGATTACAAGTTAACTGTACTTATGATTACAGACGAAAACACAATAAAAAATGCGTCCAGGCTCAATGCGAAATCAATAATCATACGCGGAAAACCGACACTGATTGATAGCAGATGGTACAAGGTCTTCCGGTTTTTCATGGCATGAATAGATCTCCGTTTGCAGTGAATATGAACCTGAAACAACAGGCACTACCGTTAATGCACCGGCCATCCCGGCCCCCATCTGCAGCCATATATCTGCACCTGGTTTCTTCCTGATGGGTAATGACAGCCTGCACCTCGCATGAGCCTTGCTCCTGGTGAGATCACGTTATTCCAGAGCATCACATCTTCAGTACAAGAGAGCGTTTAAAGACACCGACAGCATGCTTCCGCCTCCATCAGCAACGGATACGGACAGATTAATATGAGAAACCACGAAACTTCCAGCAAAAGTCCAGTTCAGCTGCCTCTCGAGGCCCTGTTTGAACCACCTTCGGATACTGAAGTACAACATGCAATAGAAACCGGCCAGTTTGTGCGAGCACACTATAATCTGTTCGGTAAAGCCGCCGTTTCACTTGACACATTCCCCGGCAGCAACGGTGCATCCTGCTGCTTCCTGCGTATACCGCAGGAAAAGCCAGGGACTGTACGATTTGTTGCCATCGGGATTGACCGTGTCGAGTCGTGCCCCTCTGGCGGCTGGTCGCTGACATCAACAAAAGCCGGGCTGCCTTCGTACTGGATTCCGCAGCTACCCCTGGCACGCCAACTTGACTCACAGCAACGCATACTTTCAGAAAAGTCTCCATCAATCACGGCCTTAAGCGTTTCTTCTGAAGAACTGTCGATTGAAGTGGAAATCCCGGTGAACATGAACCTGGACTGGGTGGTCTGGCGATTCACTGCCGAAGAATCTGCAATCCATAACGCACTTGATAACCTGCTTGTTCTGGAAAAGCAGACGCTATCCCTGTGGAACTCACAAACGTCTTACCAGCAACCTGCAGATGTGTACCTTTACCTTGTGCATGGTCGTGTGTACGTGGACCGGTTCATCTGGCCGCGCATGTGGAAAATATGCTCAGAGCTGGATGCATACGGTCTTTACATCGCAATGGTCGGGCTCGAACAGGCTACCGGCAAAATGATTTACAGCCTGCTAAAGCGCCAGTTATTGTTTTCTGTAATCGCGCGTCAGAGTGAGGATGGCGGGTGGTACCATGGTGAATGGACAGACCTGATGGAGTCGCATTATCGATTTCACAACGCTGCGATGCTCCTGCTGGAAGCCTCGCTAAAGGAACGACCTGACGCCGTAGCAGGCAAGGCGCTTGAACGAGCGGCTCACTTTATTTCTGATTGCACTGACAAAATTGATCTTGGAGTGTGGTTCCTCCATGACTCGCTGGAGGGTAGTGCGGACATGATGCGGGAACTGTGCAAACAAACCGGGTCCACATGGATACCGGCCCGCACCCTTGGGAAGTCACCGACCAACAAGCTTATTCTTAATACACACCTGGACGCTATTGTAGCGCTCGAACAATACCGCGATGTCACTGGCGACAACCAGTACAAGCAGCAGGTTGCTTCCGCGACCTCGGCAGCGCGCGCCGTGCTGGCGCTACAGCCTGCCGAGACCCTCTATAGAGCCGCATACCGGGCAATCCATCTCACACTTCTGCCGGCTACTGAGGCACGGCAGCTTGCATTACCTGTACGCGTTGTCAAGCGCCT
>JASFOC010000373.1:0-3583 GCA_050116715.1 Gammaproteobacteria bacterium | reverse complement strand
AGCTGGACGAATTCCGTACCCTTGTCGAGGAGGTTGCCAAGGAGGGGGAGCTTAACGCGACTGAACGTGCGCTGATCTACAACCTGCTGGAGGCGGGTGATACCGAGGTTGTTGAAATCATGACGCCGCGTACCCGCACGGCGTTTCTGAATGCCGATATGTCGGTGCCGGAGATGGTGGAGCGGTTCCGGACTTTCAGGCATCCGAGAGTCCCGGTGTTTCGCATACATCGTGACAACCTGGTCGGGTTCGTCCATGCCGAGGATGTGCTGCGCCACATCATCGATAACACCGATCTGTCAACGCTGGTGCCCGATGACATCATGCATCCTCCGGTGGTGGTCCCGTTGACAAAGAAGGTCGACGAGATGTTCGATTTCTTCCAGGAAAGAAATGCCCGCGCGGCAGCTGTTCTGAACGAGTTCGGTGGCGTCGAGGGTTTTGTCACCATGAAGGATGTGCTGACCTTTATTTTTGGCCAGATATCAGGAGAAGTGCAGGGGCTGGAACATTACCAGGAGCGGGATGAGAACTATTATGAAGTACGCGGCGATATGAAACTGAATGATTTTAACAACCTCGCCAACTTCGGTATCGAGGATCCGCGCATGACCACGATCGGCGGGGTGGCCTTCCGCCACCTGGACCGGCTCCCCAGGGTGGGCGACCAGGTCACGGTCGAGGGCATCACCATTACTATCCTGGAAATGGATGAGCACCGTATCGCCCGGGTGCGTGTCAGCCGTGGCGAGGGCGCGGAGGAAGCGGCGACTGTCGACCAGCCCGAGACCGGCGAGCCGGCAACGGCTGTCGCCACGGGTGAGCCCGGAGAGCATGAAAATGCAGCGGGGGGTGACGCTACATTATCCGGGGGGGACGCAGCGTCCGGCGGGACAGGACAAACATCGCCGCGGGAGAAGCCCGCAGGCCCCGCCCCGGCGTATCCCGCGGATAAAACCGGGCAGGACGACGAAAGCCAGTCCAGTCAGGAGGCCAAGGCGCTCCACTGAGCGAGGACACGGTTATGGAATACATTATTATCCTGCTGGTCATGCTGCTGCTGCTGCTCCTGAAAGGTTTCTTCTCGGGATCGGAAATCGCACTGGTCAACTCTGACAAGCTCAAGCTGCATCACAAGGCCAACCAGGGCAACCGCGGTGCCAAGATGGTACTCAAGCTGTTCCAGACGCCGGACGTCCTGCTCGGCACGACACTGGTGGGAACCAATATTTCAACGGTTGTTCTGGTGACGCTCGGCACCATGCTGATGATTCGCTACTTCGGTGAAATGGGGGACCTGTACGCGGTGCTGCTGTTTACCCCGTTGTTCCTGATTCTGGGTGAAATTGTGCCGAAGAGTGTCTACCAGCAAAAGTCCGACGAGATCGCGCCCGTCATCGTCTATCCCTTGCGATTCTTCTCTGCATTGTTCTATCCGATCGTGTTTGTATTCTCACGTGTCGCCAGGCTTGCAGCACGTCTGGTCGGCGGGGGGAAGACCGAGCAGAATGTGTTCATCACGCGCGAGCAGATGCGCATGGTCGTGGAGATGGCTGATCGTGGTGCCAATGTCGATATCTTCGACAAGGTGCGAATCAAACGCGTGATCCGGTTTGCGGAGACAACGGTGGGCGAGGCCATGATACCCGTGGCCGAAATGACAGCCCTGAACCGCAACCGTGATACGCGCAGCGCTATTACCCTGGTGCGCCGGCGCGGTTACAACCGCCTGCCGGTGTACAGCCGGAATACCAGCAACATCATCGGTGTTATAACGCTGACGACCTGGGACCTGATGGACCCGGAGCTGTCGAGTCGCCCGCTGGAGGAATTGATTGAGCCGGCCCACTACGTGTCCCCCTACCAGAGCATCGACCAGTTGCTGCCTGTCCTGCGCAACCGCAAGGATCACATGTCCATCGTCGTTGATGAGTTTGGCTCCGCTGTTGGCATGATCACGATGGAGGATATCCTGGAGGAAGTGGTGGGCGAGATCGATGTCGGCTATGACTTCGAGGAATATCTGCCGAGGCGCAAGCGAGGATTCGAAATGGTGGGGGAAGAGACCTACCTGCTGGATGCCCGCCTGCCTATATCCGAAGTGAACGAGATACTGGGTACAAGCCTGCCGATCGGCGAGTCACACACCATCGGTGGCCTGATGATGGCGCGCCTGCGGCATATACCGCGCGAGGGCGAGTCACTTGATGAAGCCGGATTCCGGTTTACCGTGGCTGAGGCCTCCGACCGTGCGGTGATCAAGTTGCAGGTTGAGCCAGCCTGAACGGTACTGCCTACATTGTCTGGCCGGGCGAGAAACTGCCGCTTGTTGACGGGCTCGATGGCGGCAGGATTTCACACTTTGGAAACCTGGCCAGGGTGACAATGCGTGGAGCACCTTCCCCGATGGTGACTTCCGTGAGATTGATCTCGTTGCACGCTTGCCCTGAGTCTTTCCCGACCAGGATGCCCATCTTGTTCAGCGTGAGAGAAAACTTCCTGAGTCGAACAAAATCTTCCGGATTTTTAAAGACGTTGATCACCTGCTCCATGGCGGCCTGGGGCGTCGCCAGCGGGGTCTTTGCAAGTTCTGTCTCGAGTTGCTCCAGTTGCCGGCAGGTGTCTGCATACCCGGCGGATGTTCTGGCATCTGCAGATTTCTGCAGTGCCATATACTGGCGCCGTTGCCGGGACTTGAGTATCTGCAGTTCTGACTTGAGCCTGAAACTTGTCAGCCGCATTTGGGTGATGCGTTCCAGGGCATTGGTCACAAGTCCGTCAAACAGGCACTGCTTCAGACCCTGCCTGGTTTCCGGTTCCCGGGGAGCCGGTGCATAGATCCTGTGATCCGAGAAGTTGACCGCGACCTGGCGTACATCCTTTTTCAGTATATCTCCTGACAATTCCATGCCCATTACGGTTTTCTCGGACATGTGCATGCAAAGCAGCGCGCAACACTCCATGGCTTCGTTGTCGCCATAGCCTTCCATGAAATCCTTGATTTCGGAGCTGTGGCTGAAAATCGTTCGCATGTCGGCGACGTTGGCGAAATAGGCATTGACGTAGGGATCGCTGACAAAGGTGTGGCGGTTGACCTCGATCCCGCCGGGAATCTGCTCTACCAGTTCGTCCGCGAACGCAAGCGATGAGCGAATGACATCCTGGAGTTTGTTCCGGTAGCCGGACACCAGCCTGATCCTGCCATCCGTGCCATCAACCACGCGTTCCACGGTGCGCTGGACATCCGTGCCCCCCGCCTTCATCTGCCGTTTCTGCTTGCGGTGGATACTCGCGCGCCACTCTGAAAGTCTGTTGTTCAGGAACCCTATCAAGCTCTTGCCCCTCGGCCTGGAATCGTGCTGTGATGACCCGGCGGAATAATCTTTTCACTTGCCCGCCAGCTTTGGCATTGTGGTTTGTCTGGCGGCAGCAGAATGCACTTGTGTCAACAACTATTATAGAACCATCGACGTTTGACTGCCACGGGCGTGTTGCTGGTTCCGATGCATGTCGCTGATGTGCGATAATCCCGGCCCCGATAACACCCCGGTTACTGGCGGAAAATGAAGAACAAGCAGCGCAA
>JASFOC010000372.1:0-3588 GCA_050116715.1 Gammaproteobacteria bacterium | reverse complement strand
CGTGTCCCGCCCCCGACCCTGGCCCGGGGGGCACCACGCAGCGGCGGCTTGTAGACGGGTACCGACGGCATGGAGCCAGGCTCATCTGCGTTGCCAGGCAGGTCCGATGCGCTGGATGTAAACGTCACGACAGCGAATACAAGAGCGGCCGCCAGTTGCACGGCCAGTTTCATGCTAGTGGTATGATTCATGGGTATTTCTCCTGTTGGATAGTGCAGATTTCAGGGGTGGTGTGATGCGTAGCCAAAATACGTCACGACGGCTGCCACGGTAAACGGTTCGCTGAGGCCCCGGGAATCCTGCAATTATCTATTCATGTGGATAGTCTAGGACGCACACGTCCCCGACTCTGTAAAATAATACCAATCGGGTACGTCGGTAGGGACACCAACCTTCAGCGCAATTTGGCAACAATGGTATCGCGCTCAGGAGAGCGCTCCTACACTCAATTGATGCACCTGTAGGAGCGCCGACCTCCGGCGCGATTATCAAGGGACGGGATCGCGCTCAGGAGAGCGCGCCTACACTCAATCGATGCGTCTGCAGGAGCACCGCCCTCCGGCGCGATTATCCAGGGACGGGATCGCGCTCAGGAGAGCGCGCCTACACCCAATTGATGCACCTGTAGGAGCGCCGACCTCCGGCGCGATTGGCAACTGCATATAAAATGAAACGGCTCAATGACCCGTTACCGCCTGCAGGTCGACCTGCTCCAGCAGATTGTCGCGAAGGGCAATCAGCGCTGCGTCATCGGGAGATTCCGTGATCAGGGTGGAAAGTTCATGCAGGGCGTCATACCAGATGCCTGCACTGGCATACACATTGACCAGATCAACTCCGCTGCTGTTACTGATGCGGTTTGCCAATTCTTCATCCGGCTCGATCCTTTCGATGAGCCCGCTGGCAACAAGGTCGCTGGAACGGTTGTCTGCATCCGCCACAAGCGCGACCGACCACTGGTATGGCGTCCCCGGCTGCAGTGACAAGCCATAATCCTCCAGGTTCAGATGATGGATACCGGCCATCATTCCATCTTCCGCTTCCACCTCCAGCAAGGGATCAATACTTTCCGCGTCGATCAGGGCGACCTCAAAGTGCGCCAGGCCGGGCGTGCTTGCATACCAGTAAAGCGTCGGCTGCCCGACCGTGGTAAGGCCGGTGTGATCCGGAGCCAGCACCTGCAGCACTGCTGCGTCGCCGCTGCCGCGACTCCCGGCGCCGACCCGGGTCTTCGGCGCACCACGCACCGGCGGCTTGTAGATAATCACCGGCGCTGCCTTCGCAGACACATCATCCGTGTCCGCAGCCGGTACTTCGGCGGCCTGCAGCCCGAGTAGTAATGCAGCCAAGCATGTCGCCAAACGTTTCAACCAGTCATGTGTTTTCATTCTTCACCCCCGATAACTTCAATCGTCCGGCTCTGTCACCCTGCCAAGCACCTTGAAGACGCTGACCGGTGCAGCCTTGCCCTTCAGCTCCAGATCCCCCACGGCCTCGGTCCGGTAACCTGCACCCAGGCGAGCTGCTGTGGTTGCGGAAACCAGAATGCGACAGTCGCTTTCTTCCTCCGTCATTGGCGGCAGTTCCTTGCCATAGCTTTCCAGCCTGGCAGCGGTATTGACGGTATCGCCGATCGTGGTGTATTTCATCCGCTGCGAATTGCCGAGGAATCCGGCAACCATGGGGCCGGTGCAGATCCCTACGCGCATGCACACCGGCGGGAGACCCTCGGCCAGGTTCTCGCGATTGAGCTGTGCGACCACACCACGCATGGCAAGCGCACAATCAACGGCGCTGCGCGCGTCCCGGTCGATTTCCGTTTCGCTGTTGCGCTCCAGCGGCACACCGAAATCCGCCATGATCGCATCCCCATAGTAGTCGTCGACGATGCCGCCATAGCGCATCACCAGGCCGGCCATGGTTTCCATATAGTGGTTCAACCACTCCATCAGGCGCGCGGGACCCAGCTTTTCCGAAACCGGGGTAAAGTTTTGCAGGTCAGAAAACAACACCGTCGCCGTGACTTCCCGCGCCGCGAGCCGCCCGCCTTCCAGAAAGTGGTCACGCTGCTTCCAGATTTCGGCGGCCACATCGGCTGAAACATTTCGTGCGAACAAATCCATCAACTGCTTGCGCTGTGAACGCTCACTGCCACGCATCAGCACCATGACCAGGCCCGCGGAAAGCACCCATGCCAGCAATGGCGGAATCAATGGCAGCCATAGCTGGTTCAGCAGCGCAATGTAGGGAACCATGACGATAACGCCCAAACCACCGAGGATGACCAGCGCGAAACGCCAGAACTGCTTGATATACACGGCGGCCAGCGCCCCGAGTATGCCCCAGAGAAAGATCAGGGTGTATTCCCAGCGGTCTGCGAGCCCATGCAGCGGCGGTTCCCCTGCACGCGCCATGCGCAGTAACTGGGAGACGATGTGGGCATGCAGCGTGATGCCGGGCATCGCGGATTCGTCGGTATCGCCGTGGCTGAGCGGGGTAACGAAGGCGTCCTTGACGCTGTCCGCGGTGACACCCAGGATTACGATGTTGTCACGTACCACTTGCGCCACGGCATCGGAATCCATCACCTCGGTGAGCGAGAACTGCCTGAAAGGCGCGCTGCCGCCGGCAAAATTCAGCAGGAACTGGTAGCCCCCGGCATCGGCGTCGACATAGGCGCCGTCGTTGGCCTCGAATGGCGGGATGGTCGTCTTGCCCAGCCGCAAGTAGGTCGGATCCGGCTCGCCCGCCTGCGGGAAAATGCCGTCGTCGGCCAGGTACCTGAGTGCCAGCACCAGCGGCAGTGAATAGTAGAATTGCTCGCCGTCATCCAGAAACAGGAGACCGCGGCGTACCGTGCCATCGGGGTCGATCACCATGTCTGAAAACCCGATGCTGTCCGTGCCACGCAATATCGCCGGTGGCTGGATGGGAATCGCAGCCCCGCCACCGATCTTGTGGATGAAGGCCACCCTGTCGGACGCGGCGATCAGGGTATCGAGCTGTTCGCCCCCGGGTGGTACCGGCTGGTCACGATAGATGTCCACACCAATAACGCGCGGCTCCATGCCCAGCAGTCGTTCGATGGCGCCCGCGAGTACGGCATCGGTCAGCGGCCACTGGCCCAGCGACTGGATTTCTTCCTCCGTGACACCGACCAGGACCACGGGTGATGTTTGTTTCGTCGTGCGGGCGGCTGCAGTCAGCAGCAGGTCATGGGTTGTGAGTTCGGCCAGTTCCAGGTACCCGGCCATGCGTATCGCACTGATGCCGAGTGTCGTCAGCACCGCAAATACCAGCGCCAGCAACAGCGGTTTCCTTGCCATCCATTGATAGAGGTAGTCTTTTGCCACGTGTTCTCCCGGGCGAACCTTGTGTGAGCGCGAGACAATCGCAGCTGCCACACGAAACACATGGCTGTCAGTCTACCAGATAACGGCGCAACCACGGCGGTCACGGCAAGTCATGGCGTCGATCAGCGGGATTCCTGCAACGGAACATGGCTTGCAGTCGCGCGACTGAAAATGACACACTGACGTCAGTGTTTGCCACCCGGGTGTATCCTATACCTGGTGCACAACTGACAGG
>JASFOC010000371.1:0-3603 GCA_050116715.1 Gammaproteobacteria bacterium | reverse complement strand
GCAAGGTGGGTCTCGATGGTGTCGCTGTTGACCTCAAGCATGCGGATGAATACATCGATCGCCTTGTCCTGATTTTCGTTGAGCAGGTAATTCAGCCCCTTGATGTAGTCGGGTCCGAGAATAGAGTCGGAAGAACTGCCGGTTTTGCCGCGGTTGCGACGACCGGCCACCCAGCCAGAGGCTGCAGCGACGGGTAACAGCAACCAAAGCAGATCAAGCGTCAGCATGACAGCGACCGGTATGCGCTTTTCCGGGTAACACAGCACCTGCACTGCCTGTCAGCAAATCGTAACAGGGTGTTGCCGGCACAAAAAGAAAAAGGCCGGGGCAGCTGCCGGTCAGCTGGCAGGTACCCCGGATGATCGGGTTATAGGCAGGATACGCTTTCACCGCCGGCACAGCGCCTGATTCGGCACCGGAGCCGTGTTCGAAACAGGTCCCGCTACAGTAACATCTCCCTTTCACGTGCAAGACCGGCATTGACCCGTTCCCTGAGTTCCTTGCCCGGCTTGAAATGCGGCACGTGCTTGGCAGCCAGTGCGACAGAATCACCGGTCTTGGGATTTCTGCCGATGCGCGGCGGCCGGTAATGCAACGAGAAACTGCCGAACCCCCTGATTTCAATCCGTTGTCCGGTTGCGAGTGCCCAGCTCATTTGTTCAAGAAGACTTTTGACGGCCAACTCGACATCCTTGTGATTCAGATGTCCGTTTTTTGCCGCAAGTATCTCGATCAATTCAGACTTTGTCATTTTATCCACCAACCCGGATTAGATTTCCGTTCCAGTCAAACTCGATGAATCAGCCGGCAGCGCCTGTATCATGCCGCTGGCTGACTAGTCTTCTCCATTCATTTGCTGCTTGAGCACGTCACCGAGATTTGTCGTTGCCTCAGTGGAGCCCGAGCCGTAGTCCTGCATCATGGCGGCCTCGTCATCGGAATCCTTGGCCTTGATCGACAGCATGATGGCGCGGCTCTTGCGGTCGACGCCCATGAACTTGGCCTCGACTTCATCACCCACGCTCAGCACGGTGCGTGCATCCTCGATGCGGTCGCGGGAAAGTTCCGAGGCACGCAGGGTACCGTCGATACCGTCACCCAGGTCGATGATGGCAGCCTTGGCATCGACTTCCTTGACCGTACCCGTGACGACACTGCCCTTGCTGTGTTCCGCAACAAAATTCGAGAAGGGATCTTTTTCCAGCTGCTTGATACCCAGCGAGATGCGTTCACGCTCGGGATCGACCGACAGCACCACGGCCTCGATCTCGTCACCCTTGGAATATTTACGCACAGCCTCTTCACCCGGCTCATGCCAGGAGATGTCTGACAGGTGCACCAGGCCGTCGATATCGCCTTCCAGTCCGATGAAAATACCGAAATCCGTGATCGACTTGATGGTGCCCTTGACGTGGTCGCCCTTGTTGCGGGTCGCGCCAAACTCATCCCAGGGGTTCGGGAAGCACTGCTTGATACCCAGAGAAATGCGGCGACGCTCCTCATCGATATCGAGCACCATGACCTCGACTTCCTGGCCGACGTGAACCACCTTGGAAGGATTGACGTTCTTGTTGGTCCAGTCCATTTCGGAGACATGCACCAGGCCTTCCACGCCTTCCTCGATCTCCACGAAACAGCCGTAGTCGGCGATGTTGGTGACCTTGCCGAAGAGACGCGAATTGGCAGGATAGCGACGCGCCAGATCCGCCCAGGGATCCTGACCCAGCTGCTTCATGCCGAGTGATACGCGGTTGCGCTCGCGGTCGAACTTCAGGACCTTGACGTCGATCTCGTCACCGACATTGACAATTTCGGAGGGGTGCTTGACGCGCTTCCAGGCCATGTCTGTGATGTGCAGCAGACCATCGATACCGCCGAGGTCGACGAACACGCCGTAGTCGGTAAGGTTCTTGACGATGCCCTTGACTGTCATGCCTTCCTGCAGGCTTTCCAGCAGCGCTTCGCGCTCGGCACTGAACTCGGTTTCCACGACTGCGCGGCGTGAAACCACGACATTGTTGCGCCGCTGGTCCAGCTTGATGACCTTGAATTCCAGTTCCTTGCCTTCCAGGTAGACCGGGTCCCGTACCGGACGCACGTCGACCAGGGAACCCGGCAGGAACGCCCGGATCTCCTCGATATCCACGGTGAAACCGCCCTTTACCTTGCCGCTGATAACACCCTTGACGATATCCTCGTTTTCGAACGCTTTTTCCAGACGACGCCAGACCTGATCACGTTTCGCTTTCTCGCGGGATAGACGGGTCTCGCCGAAACCGTCCTCGATGGCCTCCAGAGAAACCTCGACCTCGTCACCGACCTGAACTTCAAGCTCACCCGATGTGTTCTTGAACTCCTCGATCGGGATAACACCTTCCGATTTGAGACCGGCATTGACAATCACGCTATCTGGTTGAATTGCAACAACCGTCCCGGTTACAACTGCACCCCGGCGCAACTCCTGGTTGGCGAGGCTCTCTTCAAACATTTCAGCAAAACTCTGGGTCATGGGAAAAAACTTCCTTGGACCGTTAAACACGGCCCACTGTTTATGCGCCGCAACATCCGGGGACATCGCGACAGGTCTGATTAAAAGAAGGAGCGGAACACACATTCCGATCCGGCCAAAGTGAATAGTATAACTGTATCTATTTCATTGTATAGGGTTTTTTTACACAACCCTGTGGACGGCGTCCAGAACAAGACGCAGGGTTTCAGATTCATCCAGGTCGCTGTTATCCACGACAAGCGCATCTTCCGCGGGTCTCAGGGGAGATGCCTGGCGCGCCGAATCACGCCTGTCACGGGTCTCGACAGCCGCAATCAGTTCCCCCAGATCTACATTATTTCCTTTATTTTTCAGTTGCTTATATCTTCTCATGGCACGCACCTCGGGTCGTGCCACCAGGTACAACTTGAGGTCGGCATCGGGAAAAACCACCGTCCCCATATCACGCCCGTCCGCCACCAGGCCGGGCGCCTGACGGTAGTGGCGCTGCCATTCCAGCAGTGCCTGGCGCACCTCGGGCAATGCCGCTGCCTGCGATGCCGCGTTACCGCACTCCTCGGAGCGCAGGGCCTCGCCGACGTCTTCTCCGTCCAGCCGGATCTCCGGGTTGGCCCGTGTCGGCAGGCAGTAGCGTGCCTGCAGGCGACCGGCCAGCGCCGCCAGCGCCGCGGCATTGTCCAGCGCCACGGATTCCTGCAACGCGGCATAGGCCAGCAGGCGATACAACGCGCCGCTGTCAAGATGATGCCAGCGCAGCTCCTCCGCCAGAAACTGGCTGATCGTACCCTTGCCGGAGCCGCTGGGGCCGTCGATAGTGATGACCGGAACGTGCATGGGCAAGGCGCTAGCCGGTTGACTCGACGTTGATGCCGGCCTGGCGTGCCTGGCCGACAAAATCCGGAAACGAGGTATTGACGTTGGCACAGTCACGAATCTCGATGGCAGTCTGTGCCCGCAACGCCGCCACAGTGAACGCCATGGCGATGCGATGGTCGCCGTGACTGTCGACACTGCCGCCGCCAGGGGTACCGCCCTCAATCTGCATACCGTCGGCAGTCGCGACGGCATCAATGCCCAGTATGTTCAGGCCATCG
>JASFOC010000370.1:0-3603 GCA_050116715.1 Gammaproteobacteria bacterium | reverse complement strand
GCCGATATTCTCGTTGAGCAGTGTACTGAGACCCGGGTTGCACATCGCCAGCCAGCGTCGCTGGGTGACGCCGTTGGTCTTGTTGTTGAACTTCTCGGGCCAGAGCGCATAAAAGTCCTGGAACAGCTCCTCGGTCAGCAGGCGGGAATGCAGCTCCGCGACCCCGTTGACGGAGAAGCTGCCGACAATTGCCAGGTGCGCCATGCGTACCTGGGGCGTCTCGCCTTCCTCGATGATCGACATGCGTGCCAGCCGCGCCGTATCACCCGGCCAGCGCCGTGCCACCACGGTAAGAAATCTGGCATTGATCTCGTAAATGATCTCCAGCAGCCGCGGCAGCAGGTTCTCGAACATGGGCACCGGCCACTTTTCCAGCGCCTCGGGCAGCAGGGTATGGTTGGTGTAGGCCATGCTGCGGGTGACCTGTTTCCAGGCGACATTCCAGTCGAGCCGCTCCACGTCGATCAGCAGTCGCATCAGCTCCGCGACGGCAATACTGGGATGGGTATCATTCAGCTGGAAACAGTGCTTGTCACTGAAGTTGCTGTAGTCCTTGCCGTTGATGCGCTCCCAGCGCCGCATGACGTCCTTGAGACTCGCCGACGCCAGGAAGTACTGCTGCCGCAGGCGCAGTTCCTTGCCGTTTACGCTGGCATCGTTCGGATACAGCACCATGGTGATGTGCTCGGCATTGTTTTTTGCCGCGACGGCCTCGGCATAGTCACCGGCGTTGAAATCATTCAGGTCGAATTCATCGGTTGCGGTCGATTTCCACAACCGCAGGCTGTTGACGGTGTCATTGCCGTAACCGGGTATGGGCGTGTCATAGGGTACGGCCAGCACGTCGTGCGATGACTCCCAGCGCACCCGCTTCTTGCCGTGCTCGTCGCGAAATGACACGGTACGGCCGCCGAACTGGATCCGTTGCGTGAACTCCGGCCGCTCCAGTTCCCACGGGTTGCCGTCGCGCAGCCAGTGATCCGGTTCCTCCACCTGGTAACCGTCGACCACCTCCTGGCGGAACATGCCGTAGTCGTAGCGCAGGCCGTAGCCCAGCACCGGCAACTGCAGGGTGGCGCAGCTGTCGAGGAAGCAGGCCGCCAGCCTGCCGAGGCCACCATTGCCGAGACCGGCGTCATTTTCCGCGTCTGCCACCTCTTCCAGGGCAATACCGTAATCGTGCAACACCCTGGTCACTGCATCGGTAATCCCGAGGTTGAGCATGGCGTTACCCAGTGCGCGGCCCATCAGGAATTCCAGCGACAGGTAACAGGTACGCCGGGCGTCCTTCTCCTCGTAGGAAAACCGGGTATTCTTCCAGCGCTCCATCAAGCGGTCGCGCACCGTGTAGGCCAGTGCCTCGTACAGGTAATGGTTGGTACAGTGTGTCTTGTCCCGACCCAGGGTGCGATTGTAGTAACGCAGGAAATCGTGATCGATGGCCGACTGGTCCATCGCCAGCGGTGGCAGATCGGTCAGCTTGGGGTGCGGGGTCAGTACGTTCGGCTCGGAATGCGGCATGGGCTTGGTGATCACTCTGTTATTGAAGTCAATCCGGGACCCGTTTCAGACGAGGTGCAATCAGACTACCCAGGGGGCGTCACTGGACACTGCTGGACACAGGCCGGGCAATGCGGGCAATGTTACCAAACGATGAAGCGATTAGAAGCGGCCAGCAAAAATAAATGCCTGCACAGGTAACAGCCAGGATTGCCCGCCCCGCGCTGCGCCAGCATGGTGCAGCAGGATCCCGCCGCGGCCAGCAGGTCCGGTAAGCGTCAGCCATGTCACGCATATGCCTGCGCTTCTATGCGGAACTGAACGATTTCCTGCCCCCGGCCCTGCGCGGCACCGACATCGAGCACGCATTCGGGCGCCGCGCCTCGATCAAGGACATGATCGAGGCATTCGGCGTGCCGCACACGGAAGTGGAAGTTATCCTGGTCAACGGGAGGGCTGTGGATTTTTCCTACATCGTGCAGGATGGAGACCGCATCAGCGTGTACCCGATGTTCGAGAGCGTGGATGTCACGCCGCTGCTGCGCCTGCGGCCCGCAGCACTGCGCAACCCGCAGTTCATCCTGGACAGCAATCTCGGACGCCTGGCACGCTACCTGCGCCTGCTGGGCCTTGATTGCCTGTACCGCAATGATTATCACGATGCCGAGGTTGCCCGCATTGCCAGCGAACAGCAGCGCACCGTGCTGACCCGCGACCGCACGCTGTTGCAGCGCAGGATCATCACCCACGGCTACTATGTCCGGGCGCAGCAGCCGCGCCGGCAGGTACGCGAGGTACTGGCGCGCTTTGACCTCTACCGCCAGGTCAAACCGTTCAGCCGCTGTACCCGCTGCAACGGGAAACTGGAAAGCGTTGACAAGCAGGTCGTGTTACAGCGCCTGGAGCCAAAAACCCGCAGGTATTATGACGACTTCAGGCGCTGCGCTGACTGCGGCCAGGTTTTCTGGCAGGGCAGTCACCATACACGGATGCAGCAACTGGTCGCGGCGCTGTTGTCGCGGGACACGGACCCGGACTGATGCAGGGCGTTCGCCATGCCAGTTGCAGCACCCGGCAAGACACCACGCGTTTGACCTGTATCAAGAAATCCTCAAAAAAGGTTTCCCGGTGTACGGCTGCAAGCGACAAGGGACTTAATTTTCCGCCATTTATTTGTCTATACTTGGGTTGCGACATCGACCAGGATCGGAGGGTCGAGAGCAATTTCCGTTGATCGCGAGGAGGAACTTGTATGAAGAACACCTTGAAAATAGTTGCTGTCACTGCCCTCGCCGGGGCTGCCACCCTGGGCGCCGGCAGTGCCGCCGCCTGGTGGGGTAACGACTACTATGACGATTGGTACGGCCCCTGGGGCGGTGGCCCGTGGTATGGCTATCCTGGCTACGGTTATGGCTATCCCGGCTATGGTTATGGCTACCCCGGCTACGGCTATGGCTACCCCGGCTACGGCTGGGGCTACCCGCGCTACGGCTGGGGATACCCGGGCTACGGCTGGGGTGGTTATCCCTACTACGCGGCACCCGTCGCACCGACTGCTCCGGCTACCACAGATACCTCCAAGTAACAGCCGGCAGCAACAGAAGCGCGCCCTCCCGGGGCGCGCTTTTTTTGCCTGCAGGGATGGCCGCTACGGGCATGGCCCAGGCCAGCCTCTCGACCGCTACACGGTCTCACCTTCTCCTGCCCCCTCGCGACACGCGTACTTCCCTGTACATCGTAGTTACCTCGCGGATCGCAGGGCGCGGGAGCGATGTGAAGACGAGGCTAACCGTCTCAGACAAACAGCGTGATATCGGCGCCCTGCGCACTGGTCAGGTAGGTGGCAGCACCCGCCCACTCTGTCACTTCCGGTATGAAGTCCGCCTTCTCCCAGCCAAACAGATCGACCGTCATCTGACAGGCAACCAGCTTTACCTCTGCCTCGATGCACAGCTCCCGCAACTCCGGAATACTGGCGACGCCGTGATTTTTTACTGTCATTTTCATCAGGGAGGTCGCCACATTCTCAAAGCCGGGTACGCCGGCCATCAGCAGATTGGGCATGTTCCATTCGATGCCCTGGAACCACTTCGGTCCAAATGG
>JASFOC010000369.1:0-3606 GCA_050116715.1 Gammaproteobacteria bacterium | reverse complement strand
TGCGTGACACCTCCTCGCGGCGCGTCTGCAAGGCCTCGAGAGGCATCGAGTTGAATCGGACATTCACCCGGACAAAGGAGAAACAAGGATCATGAGCAGTTCAAACCAGGCAATGGAGCACTTCGTCAGCGGAGAGTACGAACACGGCTTTGTTACGCCGGTTGAATCCGACACACTGCCGCCCGGGCTCAGCGAGGAAGTAATCCGCGCCATCTCGGCGCGCAAGCTGGAACCGGACTGGATGCTGCAACGCCGCCTGAAGGCCTACCGTCACTGGCTCACGATGACGCAGCCGGACTGGGCGCACCTGCGGCACCCGCCCATCGACTTCAACGGCATCTCCTACTATTCGGCGCCGAAGCGTGACAAGGATGCGCCGAAAAGCCTGGACGAGATCGACCCGCAATTGCTGGAGACCTACCGGAAACTGGGCATTCCCGTCGAGGAGCAGAAGGCGCTGGCCGGTGTAGCCGTGGACGCGGTGTTTGACAGCGTGTCCGTGGCCACCACCTTCCGCAAGACGCTGCACGAAGCGGGCGTCATCTTCTGCTCCATGTCGGAGGCGGTGCGTGAACACCCGGAACTGGTGCAGAAGTACCTGGGTTCGGTGGTGCCCCACACCGACAATTTCTTCGCCTCGCTCAACAGCGCGGTGTTCAGCGACGGGACCTTCGTTTACGTTCCCGAAGGCGTGCGCTGTCCGATGGAGCTGTCGACCTACTTCCGCATCAACGAGGCGAAGACCGGCCAGTTCGAACGCACCCTGATCGTGGCCGAGGCCGGCAGTCATGTCAGCTACCTCGAGGGCTGCACGGCGCCGATGCGCGATGAAAACCAGCTGCATGCCGCAGTCGTCGAACTGGTGGCCATGGAGGATGCACGGATCAAGTATTCGACGGTGCAGAACTGGTACCCGGGCGATGCCCAGGGACGCGGCGGCATCTACAACTTCGTGACCAAGCGCGGCAACTGTCATGGCGACCGTTCCCGCATCTCCTGGACGCAGGTCGAGACCGGGTCCGCCATCACCTGGAAGTACCCGAGCTGCATCCTGCGCGGCGATGACTCGGTCGGCGAGTTCTACTCGGTTGCCGTGACTCGCGGCCGGCAGCAGGCCGACACCGGCACCAAGATGATTCACATCGGCCGCAACACGCGCAGCACCATCGTCTCCAAGGGTATCTCGGCCGGCGAGGGACAGAATGCCTATCGCGGCCTGGTGCGCATGACGCCGAAGGCGGAAAACGCGCGCAACCATACCCAGTGCGACTCGCTGCTGATCGGCGGGCGCTGCGGCGCGCATACCTTCCCCTATATGGAGGTGCGCAACCCGACGGCAAAAGTGGAGCACGAGGCCACGACCTCGAAGATCGGCGATGACCAGCTGTTCTACTGCCGCCAGCGCGGTCTTTCCGAGGAGGATGCCGTCTCGCTGATCGTCAACGGCTTCTGCAAGGAGGTCTTCAACGAACTGCCGATGGAGTTCGCCGTCGAGGCGCAGAAACTGCTCAACGTCACCCTGGAAGGGGCCGTCGGCTGATCACACAGACAACACGGAGCAATCAACATGCTGAACATAGAAAAACTGCAGGCAAGCGTGGACGACAAGCCGATCCTCAACGGGGTCGACCTGAAGGTCAATCCCGGCGAGGTGCACGCCGTCATGGGACCTAACGGCTCGGGTAAAAGCACCCTGGCACATATCCTCGCGGGACGCGACGGCTATGTTGTCACCGGCGGCACAGTCCGCTTCGAGGGCGAGAACCTGCTGGCGCTGGAACCCGAGGAACGCGCCCGCCGCGGAGTATTCCTGGCGATGCAGTATCCCGTGGAGCTGCCGGGCGTGAACAACATGGTCTTTATGAAGACCGCACTCAACGCGGTTCGCGCCGCGCGCGGTGAAGCGGCGCTGGACGCGGTCGGTTTCATGAAACTGGTTCGCGAGCGGCTCCGCCTCGTACAGATGGACGAGCGTTTTCTCAAGCGCAATGTCAACGCGGGCTTCTCGGGTGGCGAAAAGAAGCGCAACGAGATCCTGCAGATGGCCGTGCTGGAGCCGAAACTGGCGATCCTCGACGAAACCGATTCGGGGCTCGATATCGACGCCCTGCGAGTGGTTGCCGACGGTGTCAATGCCCTGCGCAGCCCGGAGCGTGCCATGATCGTCGTCACCCATTACCAGCGCCTGCTCGACTATATCGAACCGGACTTCGTGCACGTGCTGGCCGGGGGGCGGATCGTGCGCTCCGGCGACAGGACACTGGCGCAGGAGCTCGAGGAGAAAGGCTACGGCTGGCTGGAGCAGGAGGATGCCGCATGAATGCCGCCGCTGACACAGCACCGCTGGCAAGCTACCGTGACAGCCTGGCGCGCCTGCAGCCGCAGCTTTCCGGCGCCGGTCAGCCATGGCTGGCACAGTACCGCCGCGAGGCCGGGTCGCGCCTGCAGCAGCTTGGTTTCCCGCAGCGCCGCCAGGAAGCCTGGCGCTACACCAGTGTCGATCGCCTGCTGCAGCAGGATTTTGCGCCGGCCGGCGCCGCACTGCCGGATATCGACCTGGATGCCTTCCTGCTGCCGCAGCTGGATGCCCACCGCGCGGTGTTCGTCAACGGCCGGTTTGTCGCCGCTCTCTCCAGCCTGGATACGCTGCCGGCTGGCGTCAACGTGGGCAGCCTGAAGCAGCAGATCGAATGCAACCCGGAGATGCCGGCCCGGTGGCTGGGCCGGGCGGCCGGCGTGCCGCAGCATGCCTTCAGTGCCCTGAACGCCGCCGCCATCGATGATGGTCTGGTCATCACCGTGGCGCAGGGACAGAAGCTGGATCGTCCCGTCGAGGTGCTGCACCTGACGACGGCGCCGGGCGCTGCCCTGGTGGTGCCGTCGCGCAGTCTGTTGCTGCTTGAGCCCGGCGCACAGGCGACGCTGGTAGAGCGCTTCGCCAGTCCGGATGCGTCGCTGTATTTCAACAACAGCCTGAGCGAGATCATCCTCCAGGATGACGCCGAACTCGAGCATGTGTGGCTGCAGGAAGAAAGTCCTGCCGCCTTCCACCTGCACAGCCTGTTTATCAACCAGCATGCGCGCAGCCGCTACCGCAATACCGGGTTTGCCCTTGGCGGCGCCTGGGCGCGCACCGAACTGAACATCGATTTCCTTGGTGAGGCGGCCGCCGCAGAGCTGGATGGTCTGTATGTCACCGGAGAACAGCAACTCACGGACACCCACATCGACATCCGCCACGGCGTTCCCGGCTGCCGCAGCCATACGAACTACAAGGGCCTGCTGCATGGCAAGGGCCGCGCCGTGTTCGATGGCCGCATCGAGGTCAAATCACATGCCGGCAAGACCGATGCGCAGCTGCATAACGCCAACCTGCTGCTGAGCCGCAACGCCGAGGTGGACACCAAGCCGCAGCTGGAGATCCATGCCGATGACGTCAAGTGCAGCCATGGCGCTACCGTCGGCCAGCTGGATCCGGCGCAGCTGTTCTACCTGCGCTCGCGCGGCATCGATGCCGCCGAGGCACGGCGCCTGCTCTGCCTGGGCTTTGCCGGCGAGATACTGGATCGCTGCGGGATTGCGCCGCTGGGCGAGCACGTCCGCGCG
>JASFOC010000368.1:0-3609 GCA_050116715.1 Gammaproteobacteria bacterium | reverse complement strand
AGCAACTGCTGAACAAGATCCAGATTAGCGACCCGCTGCTGGACATCGCGCGCAACCTGGAGGAGATTGCCCTCAAGGATCCCTATTTCCTGGAGCGCCAGCTGTATCCCAATGTCGACTTCTACAGCGGTATCATCCTGCGCGCCATCGGTATTCCGACCAACATGTTCACGGTGCTGTTCGCCATCGGCCGCCTGCCCGGCTGGATTGCCCACTGGCATGAACAGCACAACGAGCCGGGCAGGCGCATCGCCCGCCCGCGACAGATCTATACCGGCATGGGACTGTCAGAGTATGTGCCGCTCACAGAAAGGGGATAAAAACCCTCTTCGGAAAAAGCCGGGCGACACATCCGGACGCCCGGCTTTTCAAACCTCTGCTGACGGTTATGACGGCCACGGAATCCACGGAAAAAACACGACAGGAAATAACACTCGCCAGACGCTTTTTCACGCCTTCCTTGGATTCCGTGGCTATACAGAAACAGGGGAACCCGCCTGAGTTGCCGGTAGCGGCTTTTTCAAATTTACAAATACTAATCCTCGTGCACGTAGCTCTGGATGATATAGCCGCCGGACTTTTCATCCAGCACCAGGGTCAACAGCTTGCGGGCCTGCGCTTCTTCCAGTAACTGGCCGAAATTCCGGAAGCCGTGGTAGCTTTCATTGAATCCCGGCTTGCGACGTTTCAGGGCCTGTTTCACCATGGAACCCCAGACCTTTTCTTCCTCGCCGCGCTCGTTGAATACGGCCTCGACTGTTTCCATCACCAGGTCGATGGCCTCCTGGCGCTTGTCGTCTTCGGCACTCACCGTTTCCTTCTTGCCTTTTTTCCGTGCGGCACTCTTGCGTCGGCTGCGTCGCGGTTTCTCCGACTCCCGCACCAGGTCGTCATAGAAGATGAATTCGTCGCAGTTGGAAATCAGCAGGTCCGAGGTGGAATTCTTGACCCCGACCCCGATGACCAGCTTGTTGTTCTCCCGCAGCTTGCTGACCAGGGCAGAAAAGTCCGAGTCCCCGCTGATAATCACGAAGGTATCGACGTGCTCCTTGGTGTAGCACAGGTCGAGG
Organism: Gammaproteobacteria bacterium; assembly: GCA_050116715.1. Taxonomy (GTDB): domain Bacteria; phylum Pseudomonadota; class Gammaproteobacteria; order UBA9214; family UBA9214; genus UBA9214. The sequence continues at coordinate 2,539 of JASFOC010000368.1, read as the reverse complement.
GCATCCACGACCATGCGGATATCCGCCGAGTTCTTGCCTGACATGCGGATATGCGGTATTTCGATCAACTCGAAGGTCGCCTCGTGCATGGCAGGCTTGAATTCCTTGTAGCGGTCCCAGTCGCAATAGGCCTTTTTCACCACGATGTTTCCCTTCAGCAGCAATCGCTCCAGCACTTTCTGGATGTCGAATGCGGCATACTTGGCATCACGTACCCCGAGCGCCACGTTTTCGAAGTCGCAGTACACGGCCATATTGCGGGTTCCGGTATTTTCGTTCATGGATATTCCTGGTTGCCGCAATCTGCGGCCTGGTTATTTTCAACGCTGCCGGTCGTTAGCAGGTGTTCAGCAGCGCGCTTGTATTAACCCGATGATTATACAGACATTGCCTGCCAGGTTGGGGGCAAAGTTTCAATTGCCCGGATGTTGCTTGCAGGGGTATATCTGGTGCTCCGCAACCACCCTGTGCAACACGGTTAGCAGGAATTTATTCGGCCTGGATAACAACAGGATGCGGTGCTAACAAAACGCTAATACTGCAGGGCTATAGTGGCTGGTAGTAGGCTATGGCAACACAACCGATACCTGCCCTCGTGGCAGGCATCCGGAGCATACCAATCGTGACACAAACAGACATACCCCGGATCACACCGTCAAGACACCCGGTACTGGTGCCGGTGGATTTTTCCGACTGCGCCAGAGCAGCACTACTCTACGCCAGCCGCCTGGTCGAGGGTACCCGCACACCGCTGGCGCTGCTCCACGTCATTCATGATGATGTCAGGCGGCCCGGCGTATACCGCAGCCCCAACAACCATCACATGGCGCGTCCCATAACGGACATCGCGGCGGAAATGGTTGACGATATGCTCGTTGAGCTTCGCGACCAGGAACCTGATCTCCATGCCCTGCAAACCGTTACCCCCCTGCTGGTTCGCGGCCTGCCCGGTCGCCGCATCATAGAGGTCGCAGAGCGTGAACAGGCCGTGATGATCATCATGGGCACGCACGGCCGCAACGGCTTCGCACATCTGCTGCAAGGCTCGGTTGCAGAGTACGTTGCCAAGTATGCCAGGGCTCCGGTGATGACGATCAAGGACAACAGCTACCTGCCGGGATCGCTGAACCTGTCCTGGCTGGAAACCGCCGGGACGCCCGGCAGGATCTGAGAACGCAGACTTCGCAGCCAGCTATTCCATCGCAGGCCCCCGCGGGTCACAGGCATCCCGGGCATCGCGAAAACGTTTTGCCATATAGGCAATAACATCCCGCGACGAAACAATGCCGACCGGCCTGCCGTCGTCATCCACCAGAGGCAGGTAACGGATATCGCTGACGATCATACGCTGCAGCGCATAGCCCAGCGGGTATCCGGGCTTGCTCCACTCCGGCATTGCCGTCATACAGTCGGCAACCTGCAGCCGGGCAAGCTCACGCCCTTTCCCGGCAACCTTCTGCAGCAGGTCGCGTTCGGTAAGAATACCGGTCAGCTTCCCAGCGGCATCGGTTACCAGGACGCAACCGATACCATGGTTGCGCATGAAGCAGACGGCTTCGTCCAGGCGCGTTTGCGGTTCGACCGTCAGCGGCCGCAGCGGCTGCAGGCAGGCAACCGGCTCCTCCATGAGACTGCGTTCCATGGCATCCAGCGGCTGCGGCACATCAACCTGGGAGAGGCTTGCCATGCAGTTTTCGCAGCAGTCGGCACCTGGCAGGTTAGCGTAGCCACAGCCGGGACATTTCACGGGTTGGTCTCCTTCATCTTTATCACGAAATTTCCCAGGTCTCACCCTGGCGAAACAGGGCTTCCAGGTCGGCCGGCTGACGTGCCTGTGCTGCATGCACCTGCTCCATGAGCTGCTGGCTGTACACGGGTTTGTCAATGGCGCGGAAGACGCCCACGGGCGTCGGAAAAACCGGTGGACCCATGCGCGACAGCAGGTAAGCAAGCGTCGGTTCCGGTGCCTGCTCGTCATGTACCAGCAGGTTCTCCTCACCGACAGCAGCGACTTCGACCACCTCGGGTTGCAGCCCGTTGAGGCGAATACCCTTCTCGCCCTGCCTGCCGAAACGCATGGGTTGGCCATGTTCCAGGTAAAGGACGTGCTCCAGGCGCCGGTCAGGGTCGGTCAGGTGTGACCAGGCGCCGTCGTTGAAGATGATGCAGTTCTGGGCGATCTCGACCAGGGATGCACCGCGGTGCGCAGCCGCGCGCTTCAGCATCGCGGAGCAATGCTGCTGGAACACATCGACGGTACGGGCGATGAAGCCGGCTTCAGCGCCGATCGCAACGCCAACCGGGTTGACCGGGTTTTCAATGGAGCCGTCGGGACTGGACTGCGTGCGTGTCCCGTGCGCAGAGGTTGGTGAATACTGCCCCTTGGTCAGCCCGTATATCCGGTTATTGAACAGCAGGATATTGATATCCACGTTGCGACGCAGGGCGTGGGTGAAGTGGTTGCCACCAATGGCCAGCGCATCGCCATCGCCGGTCACCACCCAGACCAGCAATTCAGGGCGTGTGCATTTCAGCCCCA
>JASFOC010000367.1:0-3624 GCA_050116715.1 Gammaproteobacteria bacterium | reverse complement strand
GCACCTGCAAGGTTGCCGGCCGTGGGTGCCCGATACCGAGCGCAGTGCCCTCGCGCCTTGCATCCGCAAGCAACTGCCGGAACTGCGCGCGAACTGCGGCCGCTTCGTCCACATTGTCGAGAAACACTTTGCGCGCGATGTTGGGAATACCGTATTCCATTGCCAGCTGTTCGGCAACGGTAGCTTTGGTGGTACGGCTGTCGACGAAAAACAGGGCGCCGTGGCTGCCGATCGCCTGCATCAGCCAGGCCATGCTGCCGGGATGTCGCGTCAACAGACTGCCCATGTGGTTATTCAGGCCGCTGACATGCGGCACAGCGCCGATGGCGCGGCTGAATTCAGCAAGGAATTGCTGCCGGGTCATATCCAGGGTCAGCATACCTGCCTGCTGCGAGCCATGCGCGTGTTCCACAGCCTGCATCGGCAGATGCAGCATGACTTCCTTGTTTCTGGCATGTGCGCGGCGGGCAAGCAAGCCGGTAAAAGCGCCGTAGGGCAGGAATGCACAGGCGACCGGGCCGGGCAGATCGATTACCCGCAGCCCCTGGGCGTGCTGGTTGCCCATATCATCGATGACCAGGGCGATGGCGGGACGCCGGTTGTCGACAACCGGCTTGCCAGGTTCATCTGCAGCGGAAGTAATTGCTGCACCTGCCAGCCACAGTGCGAAAACATAACGCCATATGGCTGTATACAGGTGCATCTATAACGGGTATTTCAGAGCATGCGATCCTGGAGGATCACCAGCCCCTTGAGCAGGTTCAGTGCCTCGTACAGCATGTAATCGTCCTTTACCAGGGATTCTCCCTTGCTGTCCTCGTCCTTGCCGGAATCCTTGTCACCATCCGCGTCATCCGCGTTGCCGTTTTTCAGGTGGTGCGTAAGGTCGGCCTCCTTCAACGGCTCAATGCCGGACTCGATCTGGGCGATCTCGATGGTTTCCAGCTCGATGTCCGGTGTAATACCTTCAGCCTGAATGGATCGCCCTGAAGGTGTGTAATAGCGCGCCGTGGTCAGTTTCAGGGCCGAATTACTGCTCAGCGGCAGAATGGTCTGAACCGAACCCTTGCCAAAAGTCTTGGCACCGATGATGATCGCGCGCTTGTGGTCCTGCAGCGCACCGGCAACGATCTCGGAGGCGGATGCCGAGCCCTGGTTGACGAGCACGACCAGTGGAGCGCCGTCGATGATGTCGTCCGGCGTGGCATTAAAACGCAGGCGTGAATCGGCAATCCGTCCCTCGGTATAAACAATCATGCCCTTGGTCAGAAAGGCATCGGAAACGGCAACTGCGCCGTTGAGCACACCGCCGGGATTATTCCGCAGGTCCAGCACCAGGCCCTTGAGCTTGCCGTCGTTTTCCTTTTTCAGCTTCTCGATCGCATCGACCATGTAATCCGCAGTTTTTGACTGGAACTGTGAAATCCTGAGGTAACCGTAACCCGGCTCCAGCATCCGCGCACGGACACTCTTGACCTTGATGATGTCGCGGGTAATGCTGATTTTGATCGGTTTATCCAGTCCCTCACGCACAATCGTCAGCACGATCGTGGAACCCGGTTTGCCGCGCATGATCTTCACGGCCTCGTTGAGGCTCATACCCTTGACCGGCGTGTCGTCGAGGCGAATGACAAGATCACCTGCCTGTACACCGGCGCGCTGCGCGGGGGTATCGTCGATCGGTGCAATGACCTTTACGAAACCGTCTTCCATGCCAACCTCGATACCCAGGCCGCCAAACTGCCCGGTGGTGCCGACCTGCAGTTCGGTGAATTCTTCGGCATCAAGGTAGGAGGAATGCGGGTCGAGGCCGGAAAGCATGCCGCGTATGGCGTTTTCGATCAGTTCCTTGTCATCGACATCAACAACATAATCGTTTTTGATCCGTCCGAAAACATCGCTGAAGGTACGCAATTCCTCGACCGGCAAGGTAGCGCGTACCTCGTCTTTTTCGGCAAAGACACCGTGGCCGATGGAAAGCAGCACACCGGCAAACACACCGGTGAGCAGCAGAAAATAATTGGTTGATTTGGTTTTCATGAGTTAATTCCATGCAGCGTCAACGGGTTAAAGCCATTCACGGCACACCGCCCAGCGCGGCACTTTGACGCTAAAGTGCAACATTATCACAGCGTTGCCAACAGCGGTATCGGCGTTGTTGGATAAAACTTGCCATGCGCGGGTTTTCCGGCAAAGGTTGCATTTAAGACCGCGCAATGGCGTGTAAATTCAGTACAGAGACCAGGCTAGCGGGATGCCTGCAAGGGTGCCGGTTTGCCCTTGAACCAGGGGGCAGGATCAAACGGCCTGCCATTCTTGCGTAGTTCGAGATACAGCCCCGTCACCGATAATCCGCCACTGCTGCCAACAGCCGCAACGACCTCTGCGCCATCCACCGTCTCACCTACTTCCTTGTAAAGGCTGCTGTTATGCCCGTAAAGCGACATGTAGCCGCTGCCATGGTCGATTATCAGCAACAGACCGAAGCCTCGCAGCCAGTCGGCGAATACAACACGCCCCCTGGCGATGGCATGGACGTCGGCCCCGGCGGCTGAAGCGATCTGCACACCGCGCGAACTGATCTTCCCTGCCGCCTGACTGGAGCCGTAATGCCTGACGATCTTGCCCGCCACCGGCCAGTGCAGTTTTCCCTTGAGTTCGCGCAGCGACTTGTATTGGCCGCTGGCTGCGGGGATATCGCTGAGCGCCTGTTGCAGTGATTGCACCAGTTGCTGCAAACGCTGCTCATCCTTTTCCAGCAGCGACAGTTCCGAGGTCTTTTCCTTCAGCCCGGCCTGCAAGCCGGCAATGATAGCGCGGCGCTTCTCCTGCTCGGCTGCCAGCCGGGTGGATTTCTCGCGCTGTACAGTCTGCAGACGATCGATTTCCAGCTGCTGTGCCAGCAGTGCCTGCTCAATGTCATCAAGGCGTGCCAGCGCTTTGCGCATAGCCTCTATGCGTGCAGCGCGTGCCTGGCTGAAATAGCCGTGATAGACCAGCATGCGGCCAAGAAACGCGGGATCCTGCTGATTGAGCAGCAACTTGATGCGTTCCTGCCTGCCCGCTATATAGGCCGTACGCAGTTCCAGCGCAAGCGCGCTGCGCATGGCTTGCAGATTACCCTGCTCCCTGTCGCGCTGCTGCTTCAAATCAAGAATTTTATCGTCTGCTTCCCGGGCCTGCTGTTCGAGTCGCCGCAACGCTGCGGCAACACTGCCGATTTCCTTTTCGGATTTTTCCAGCGCCTGCTGCTGCGCATCGCGCTCTCCGAGCATACCGGCCAGTTCCTGCTTGACCGCCTGGATGTGTTGCCGCAACTGCTGCAGCTTTGCTTCCTGTTCGTCGGCACCTGCTGCCTGCACGGGGGATGGCGCAGTAAACCATGGCAGGCTGCACAGGCAAACAAGCAGCAGCAGGACAGGTACAGCTGACAGGCGTTTTCCAGGCAAGCCCGGCAGGCCTGCGTGCTGTGCGTCAGCCATGTAATTCCAGGGCTGCTGCCGGTTGCCCGTCTACTTCCGCCGCGGGAAGCCATTCGAGCAGTGGGGTGCCGGTCATCTCCGGCGGTATTTCCATGTTCATGATGTACAGCAAGCTGGGTGCAATATCACACAGCGCACCGTT
>JASFOC010000366.1:0-3628 GCA_050116715.1 Gammaproteobacteria bacterium | reverse complement strand
ACCCCGGCAAACGGCCCGGCCCTGCTTGCAGCCGGGGCCAGCCTGCTGGCTGCAATTCACGGTGTCTTCGGACAGCCGGACATCGAAGCCGCGGCGCAGCAGTATGCCACCCTGTTCCAGGATCCATAATGACGCCCGGGAAGCAAAGACCCGCCAGCTGTCCCACAGGCGAACCCGGCCATGTCCGCCTCCGACCAAACTTCGGCCGGGAGAAAGCGCATTTTTTTGCACAGGATTTTCACGGGCGGGTAGAATCAGGGGTTTGATAAACACACTGCATGCGGGGCACCCGGCTGCCTGACTTACAGCGCTTGCACAGAATAAACCAGGGGAATACCTCATGACCCGATCACACGACCTGTTCCAGTCAGCCTGCCAGCACATCCCCGGAGGCGTAAATTCACCCGTGCGTGCTTTTAAGGGTGTTGGCGGCGATCCCGTATTCTTTACCCGGGGTGAAGGCGCCTGGCTGTATGACGCAGACGGCAAGCGCTACATCGACTACGTGGCCTCCTGGGGCCCCATGATCGCAGGCCACGCACACCCGGATGTCATCCGGACGGTCCAGGAAACAGCGGCCAACGGTCTCGGCTTTGGTGCCCCGACCGAAATAGAGACACGCATGGCAGACAAGCTCTGCAGCCTGGTGCCATCACTGGAACTGGTTCGCATGGTCAATTCGGGCACTGAAGCGACCATGAGCGCGATCCGGCTGGCTCGAGGCTTCACCGGGCGTGACCGCATCGTCAAGTTCGAGGGCTGCTACCACGGCCACTCCGACTCCCTGCTGGTGAAAGCCGGGTCCGGCACGCTCACCCTCGGCGTCCCGACGTCACCCGGCGTGCCCGCCTCACTGGCGCAACATACACTCACCCTGACCTATAACGATCTCGCGGGTGTCGAGGCCCTGTTTGAATCCATGGGCAATGAAATCGCCTGCATCATCGTCGAGCCGGTCGCCGGCAACATGAACTGCATCCCCCCCGTTCCGGGATTCCTGGAAGGACTGCGCCGCGTGTGCGACAGCTACAACAGCGTCCTGATCTTCGATGAGGTCATGACCGGTTTCCGGGTCGCCCTGGGGGGCGCACAGGAACATTATGGTGTCAGGCCGGACCTCACCACGCTTGGCAAGGTCATCGGCGGCGGCCTGCCGGTCGGCGCCTTTGGCGGTCGCCGGGATATCATGGAGCAGATTGCCCCACTGGGGCCTGTCTACCAGGCCGGCACGCTTTCCGGCAACCCGATCTCGCTTGCCGCAGGGCTCAAGACACTGGAGCTCGCCGCGACCGAGGGCTTCCACGCGCAACTTGACCGGGCGGCGCGGCGCCTGACCCGTGGCCTGCAGATCTGCGCCGACAGCGCCGGCATTCCCTTCACGACCAACCAGGCAGGCGGCATGTTCGGCTGCTTCTTCAGCGAAGCTGCACCGGTGACCCTGTTCGAGCAGGTCGCACGCTGCGACATGGAGCGCTTCCGGCGTTTTTTCCACGGCATGCTGGACGCCGGTGTGTACCTGGCGCCATCCGCCTACGAGGCCGGCTTCGTTTCCGCCGCCCACAGCGATGCAATCATAGACGCCACCCTGGAAGTCGCGACAGAGGTCTTCGCCACCCTGTAAAAGCCCCCGGCCAAACCGAATCGCGCCCGCATGGAACACCTGCTGCAGAACCTGCTCGACTGGATCGCCCTGCATCCCTACGCGTTCAGTGCAGTGGTCTTCGTGGTCGCCCTGATGGAGTCGCTGTTGATACTGGGGCTGCTGATCCCGGGCGCGGCACTGCTGTTCGGTGTCGGCGCCCTGATGGCAACCGGGTCGCTGCCGGTAGCTTCCATCCTGTTCTGGACCGTGGCCGGGGCCATTGCCGGGGACCTGGCAAGCTTCCTGTTCGGCCAGCATTACCACCAGCGACTGCGCGTGATCTGGCCCTTCAGACGCTACCCCAGACTGGTCAATCGGGGAGTCGATTTCTTCGTGCGCCACGGGGGCAAGAGTGTTTTCATGGCCCGTTTCATCGGTCCCCTGCGCCCGATCGTACCCGCGATCGCCGGCATGATGAACATGCCAACAGCCCGCTTCCTGCTGGTCGATATCCTTGCCTGCATTCTCTGGGCCCCAGTCTATATCCTGCCCGGGATGGTCTTCGGCGCATCGCTCGGTCTGGCCGCGGAAGTGGCGGGGCGCCTTGTCGTGCTGCTGATCGTGATTGCCACTGTCGCCTGGCTGGGCATCTGGCTGGGCATCAACCTGGTGCGGCTGTTGCGCCCCTATGCAAGCACCGCGCTGGAAAAAACCCTCGACTGGAGTCGCGCGCACCCGCTCATCCGGCCACTTGCCGGCTCACTGCTCGACCCTGGTCATCCCGAGGCGCGCGGACTGGCTATCCTGTCGGTCCTGCTGTTTGTCACGCTGTGGCTGTTGCTGCTGACCACCAGGCAAGCAATAAGTGGCCATACCACGAGTGGCGCGGACATCTATTTATTCCATAGCCTGCAAAGCCTGCGCACACCCTGGGCAGACAGCGCCATGGTGTTTTTCACCCAGCTTGGCAACCAGGCGCTGCTGGCAGTCGTACTCGCAGGCGGTTGTGCATGGTTGTTCTGGAAGGGCTACACCAAGGCCGCATGGCACTGGCTTGCGGTCTATATCAGTGCAGGGTTGCTGACCTGGGCCCTGAAACTGACACTGCAGATTGAGCGACCGCTGGGGCTCCAGGAAGGTTTTTCATTTCCGAGCGCCCACACCAGCATGAGCCTCGCGATCTATGGATTCCTGGCACTCATGGTCGCAAGAGAACTTCCGCCACGGCGCCGCTGGCTGCCATATACAGTCGCCGGGGTTCTGATCATGTTGATTGCAATGTCGCGGTTGTACCTCGGGGCACACTGGTTTTCCGATGTACTCGCCGGGCTAACCCTGGGCATCTTCTGGGTTGCCCTCATCGGGATTGCCTATGACCGGCATCCAGCGCCCGCCCTGCCCGTGAAACCCCTGCTGGTTGCCGTGACCGTGCTGGTTGCGCTTGCCAGTGCCTGGCAAATGCAGACACGTTTCGAACAGGAACTCGCTCAGTACAAACCACGAACGGAAATACACCGAATCACGCTGCAGACCTGGAAAGCCATTGGCTGGGAGGCCCTGCCCGCCTATCGGCTTGACCTGCAGGGGCACAACGAGCAGCCAATGAACTTTCAATGGGCAGGTTCACTGGCGACACTACGGGATGAACTGCAAGCCAGGGGCTGGCATAAGCCGCCCTCACTGACACCCCTGAGTGCCATGAACTGGCTGGCTCCGGAACCGGACATTGCCTCGCTTCCCGTCCTGCCCCAGGTAAATGACGGCCAGCACCAGGCGTTACTGCTGATAGCACCCTATGCAGCCGACACTGACAAGCTTGTCGTATTACGCTTGTGGCCGTCAAACAGGCAACTGCAGGAGAACAACACGCCTGTCTGGATCGGCAACGTGGTTTATCTGTACCGGGAACAGGAAGTACCCCTCATGACCTACCTGCGAACCGCACCGGATTTCAACACCCCCCTGGACATGTTTATCAAAGTGCTGGGTGAAGTAAACACAGTCAAAATGAAACTGCAGACCCGGCAGCTTGCAGGCAACCTGGCG
>JASFOC010000365.1:0-3629 GCA_050116715.1 Gammaproteobacteria bacterium | reverse complement strand
CCGCCAGGCCTGCCACCGCACCACCACCGGACATTCCCTTCCGGGGGCGTGTCTGGGGGCAGCCCGTGATACCACCGGCAACGGGACGCACGCTCATTGCCGTCAATCTCGGCGGCTGCGTTATCCCCTCAGCCATCTGCATGCACCTGCTGGCAGCGCGGCTGGTCGAACCGCTGGACCTGCTGCTGGCACTGCCGGTCAGCAGTGCAGTCTGTTACCTGTTCAGCCGCCCTGTTCCCGGCATTGGCGTTGCGATGCCGGTATTGCTGGCGCCGCTGGCGGCCGTGATGGTTGCCCTTGCACTGGCGCCGGAGAACGCGGCACCGCTGGCCTTTGCCAGCGGCGTGCTCGGGGTTATCGTGGGGGCGGACCTGTTACGCCTGCCGGATATCCGCAGCATGGGTGTACCGGTCGTAGCCATTGGCGGCGCCGGCACATTTGATGGCATTTTTCTGACCGGCATCATCGCGGTCCTGCTGGCCTGAAACACGGCAGGCAGCGGAACCCTCAGTCCACCACGTGATGCTTTCCCACCAGCGTGACACTGCTGGCCTGGGGACCCTGCTCTCCCGCTTCCTCCGTGTAGCGCACCTCGCTGCCGATTTCCAGCTTGTCGAAGGCGCCTTTCAGCACGCTGTTGCGATGGAAGTAAATCACCCGGCCGTCCGGCGTCTTCAGCTTGCCGTAGTCTGCTTCCGGATGCAGGCTGATGACGTGGCCGCCGTCCGGTGCAGCATGCTGCTTCACCTTGCCGCGTCGCTTGCGGGCATAATCCTCCAGCTGGCGTTTCATGGCGTCAAAGGCATCACGGATGGCGACATAGACATCTTCATGTGCGCTGTCCTTGTGATGGTGTTCATGTGACACCACCAGCTCACCGTCCGGCACGCCGAGATCGATGTGCACCTGGTACAGCCTGCCCTGGTGATGATGGGCATGCGGGGCCTCCACCACGACCCGGCAGCTCATGATATGGTCATAGTACTGCTCCAGCTTGGCTGCCTTCTCGCGAATATTCGTCTCGACTGCGGCAGATGGCTCCATGTCACGGAATGTAATCTGTAACGGTGTTTGCATGTTCGATACCTCCTCAGAAGCAGTCAGGATGCAGGGTCAGCGGAATTCGGCGTTCCGGCAGGCACGCTTCATCACATCCCGAATCAGTGTTCACGCTGCCAGATCAGCGCCCCGTTCCTGAACACCTGTTTAATACGGTGCAGCGGAATACTGTGCAGCTCGCCCTCCTCATCTGTCAGGTTGAAGGCAAAATGATCCTCGGGCTCGAAAGAGACTTCGCGCAGGGGCACACGCATAATTTCCCCTGCCACCCGGTCAAGGTAGCCAACCTCGAACTCACCCTGGCCGAATTCCCTGTCCCACCTGATACGATTGAGCAGTTCATGTATGGGCATCATGGCTGATCCACGCCTTTGCCGGCGCTGTCCCGCGCATCCCGGAAACACTTTCCCGGGTAACGTTACTCCTGGTAACAGCTGCCTTCGCGAATCCACACACCGCGCTCCTCGCAGCGCAGCAGTTCATCACCACTGCAGACATAGCTGCCGATCGCATACGATTCCGCATTGAAATAACAGACGCCTGTCTCCAGCTCGAGATCCAGCGACAATTCATCGAAGTCGGTACTGTCGAAGATGGGTGAGTTCTTCAACTCGGGGTCGGGGGCGCCGACCTTGGGTGCATGCCGTGTCGTTTCCTTCATGATGTCGTCCCTCGCTCACGATTATCGATTAACACGCCCTGATTACATTCAAGCACCACTCCGGCTCGCTGACAATGCGCTGGATCACCAACCAGGCAAATATCATCCAGGCAAGCGGCATGCTGATGCTGCAGCCACGCAAAAGACCGGTTATCCGAGGGTTTGGCTAGCGGGTTGCCGCCAGCAGTTTGCGCAGCGCCGGCAGCCTGCGGGTGTTGAGGACATCCCGCTTTTCCAGCCAGCCGCGCCTTGCCTGCCCGACGCCGTAGCGCAGATTATCGAAGTCCAGCCCGCTGTGGGCATCCGAGTTGATGCTGACCAGCACGCCCTCCTCGCGCGCCAGCTGGCAGTGCGTATCCAGCAGGTCCAGGCGTTCCGGGTTCGCGTTCAGCTCCAGGTAGCAGCCGCGCTCGCGGGCATGGCGGATAATCCGCGGCATGTCCACGTCGTAGGGTGCCCGGCGTTCGATCAGTCGGCCAGTGGGATGCGCGAGCAGGGTGAAACGGGGGTTATCCATGGCGCGCAGGATACGCTGCGTCTGCCGGGCGCGTGACAACCCGAAGCCACTGTGGACGGCGCCGATGACCAGGTCGAGTCTTTCCAGTACCGCATCGGGCAGGTCCAGGCTGCCATCCTCGAGAATGTCGACCTCGATACCCTTCAGCAGGGTAACCTCATGTTTACCGACATTGAATTCGTCGATGGCCTCCAGTTGCGCCAGCAGGCGCCTGCTGTCCAGGCCGTGGGCAACCGTCAGACGCTTCGAATGTTCCGTAATGGCCAGGTACTCCAGCCCGCGCGCCGCGGCGGCAGCGGCCATGCCGCGCAGGGATTCGTGGCCGTCGCTGGCGCGGGTATGCGCATGCAGGTCACCGCGCAAATCCTTGAGCTCAACCAGTACCGGCAGCAGGCCGGCATGCGCAGCCTCGATCTCGCCACGGTTTTCCCGCAACTCGGGCGCGATGTACGGCAGGCCGATTGCCGCGAATATTTCCTTTTCGCTGCGCCCCGCAATGCGCCGCCTGCCCCGGAAGACCCCGTACTCATTGAGCTTGAGACCGTGCCTTTGCGCGATGCGGCGCACCGCGATGTTGTGGGCACGGCTGCCGGTAAAGTAGTACAGGGCCGCGCCATAGCTTTCTGCCGCCACCACGCGCAGGTCGACCTGCAGACCGCTCTGCAGCTTCACGGTGGCCCGGGTGCTGCCCTGGCCTGAAATGGTTTCAACCTCGTCATAGGCCACGAAATGACTGATTACGCGGCGCCCGTCAGCCGCTGCAACCAGGATATCCAGGTCGCCGACCGTTTCTTTGGCACGACGATAACTGCCGGCAATTTCGACCCTTTCGACACCACTGGCTGACGCCAGGTAAGCGACCAGTGATTCAGCATAGCGCGCAGCCACGGCCAGCTTGATGCGCCGGCCGGTGTCGGCATGCACCTGTAGCGCCTCGAGGATGCGCACCTCGGTTTTTTCCCCGAAGCCGGGCAATTGCCGGATCAGCCCGTCGCGCGCGGCGCGCTCCAGCTGCTCGCGGGTATGGATGTCCAGTTCGTGGTAGAGGGCATGCACGCGTTTCGGCCCCAGCCCCGGCAACTTCAGCAGCTCAGTGAGGTCAGCCGGCAGCTGCCGGCGCAGCTTGTCGAGGGTACCGCAATGGCCGGTATCGATGATTTCGTGGATCTTGGCCGCGAGGTTCTTGCCGATCCCGGCAAGCCTTGTGAGGTCCGCCCCCTGGTCGGTCAGGGTATGCACGTCCCTGCCCAGGGCGCGCAGCGCGCGGGCCCCGTTGCGATAGGCACGAATCCGGAACGGGTTGTCACCCTCGATCTCCAGCAGGTCGGCAACCTCGTCGAAGACAGCGGCGATATCTTCATTATGCACTGGCATGGCTGCAGTATTTCACAG
>JASFOC010000364.1:0-3641 GCA_050116715.1 Gammaproteobacteria bacterium | reverse complement strand
CAGGAGGATCGGTGTCCCACAGTCAGATGAACCTCACCCCGCAGCTAAGGGTTCACGCAAAAAGCAGCTCACCCGAGCAGGCGAAACCCCGTGGCCATTCACACGCCGGCGAAAACCCTGTTCCCGTTAGTGCTGGGCATAACAAAGTAAAGCCCGACCTGCCGGTAAACCGGCTGCGAGCCGGCGGTCGTTTGGAGTACACTTGCGCGCCATGACAAAAGCCCCGCCCGCCCACACACCCATGATGCAGCAATACCTGGGCATCAAGGCCGAGCACCCGGATATCCTGCTGTTCTACCGCATGGGCGATTTTTACGAACTGTTCTTTGCCGATGCAAAGCGCGCGGCCGACCTGCTGGACATCACGTTGACCGCGCGCGGCAAGTCGGGTGGCGAACCCATTCCCATGGCGGGGGTGCCGGTGCACGCCATCGACCAGTACCTCGGCCGGCTGGTGCGCCAGGGCGAGTCGGCAGCGATCTGCGAGCAGGTCGGCGACATCGGCGGCAAGGGACCGGTGGAACGCAAGGTGGTGCGCATCGTCACCCCCGGCACGCTCACGGAGGAGTCGCTGCTGGAAGACCGCCGCGACAACCTGCTGGTTGCGATCAGCCGCATAGGCAACGACTGGGGCCTGGCCATGCTGGACCTGGCCGGTGCCCGCTTCAGCGTACAACAGTTGCAGGGCAGCGAGGCACTGCTGAGTGAACTGCAGCGTCTCAGCCCGGCAGAAATCATCGTCAACGAGGCCGTCACCCTGCCGCAGGAACTGCAAGGCCGCACCGGGTTGCGCCACGAACCGCCCTGGCTGTTCGATACCGACAGCGCACGCCGCCAGTTGAACGCGCAGTTCGGCACCCGTGACCTGACCGGCTTCGGCTGCGAGGACATGCCGGCCGCCATCGGCGCCGCCGGTGGCCTGCTGCAGTATGTGAAGAACACCCAGCGCAGCGAGCTGCCGCACCTGCGCGCCCTGCGGGTCGAGGACCGCCGCGACAGCCTGGTGCTGGATGCCGCCACGCGCCGCAACCTCGAACTGGAAACCGCCGTGTCCGGGCGCCGCGAACATACCCTCGCGGGCGTGCTGGACCATACCGCGACGGCCATGGGCGGGCGCCTGCTGCGCCGCTGGCTGCACCGGCCGCTGCGTGACCATGAACGACTCAGGCAGCGGCACCAGTGCATCGGTGCCTTGCGGGAAACCAGCCTGCCGGATGATCTGCATGATCTGCTCAGGGGTGTCGCCGATATCGAGCGGATCCTGACCCGTATCGCGCTGCGCTCGGCGCGCCCCCGGGACCTTGCCGGCCTGCGCGACAGCCTCGGCCTGCTGCCAGCGCTGCAGGCACTGCTTGCCGGCTGCGACAACCCGCTGCTGGCACGTCTTGCCCGACAGGCCGGCGAGCACCCTGACGTACACACCCTGCTCGCCAGCGCCATCCAGGAACAGCCGCCGCTGCTGCTGCGCGATGGTGGTGTGCTCGCCGCCGGCTACAATACAACCCTGGATGAACTGCGCAACCTCAGCGAGCACGGCGACCAGGTGCTGGTGGAGATGGAAAACCGCGAGCGCGAACGCAGTGGCATCGGCAACCTGAAGATCCGCTACAACCGCGTGCATGGCTACTACATCGAGGTCAGCCGCCTGCAGGCGGACCGGGTCCCGGAGGACTACCAGCGGCGGCAGACGCTGAAGGCGGTGGAGCGCTACATCACCCCGGAACTCAAGGAACACGAAGACAAGGTTCTGAGTGCACGCGAGCGCGCCCTGGCCCTGGAAAAATCACTCTACAACGAGCTGCTGGAAAGCCTCTCGGCACAGCTGGCCCCGCTGGGACAGTGTGCCGAGGCGCTCGCCGAACTCGACGTGCTGGCCAACTTCGCCGAGCGCAGCCTGACGCTCAACCTGGGCTGCCCGACACTCGACACGCGCCCGGGGATCATGATCGAGGGCGGCCGTCACCTGGTCGTGGAGCAGTTGCTGGACGGACCTTTCATCCCGAACAACACCCACCTCAATGACAGGCAGCGCATGCAGGTGATCACCGGCCCGAACATGGGCGGCAAGTCGACCTACATGCGCCAGGCCGCACTGATCGTGCTGCTGGCGCACATCGGCTGCTACGTCCCGGCTGACAAGGCGACCATCGGCCCGGTCGATCGCATCTTCTCGCGCATCGGCGCGGCCGACGACCTGGCGGGCGGGCGTTCCACCTTCATGGTGGAAATGACGGAGACGGCCAACATCCTGCACAATGCCACCGAACACAGCCTGGTCCTCATGGACGAAATTGGCCGCGGCACCAGCACCTACGACGGCCTGTCGCTGGCGTGGGCCTGCGCAGTCGATCTGGCCACACGCGTCAAGGCATTCACCCTGTTCGCCACGCATTATTTCGAGCTGACGCAACTGCCGGAGCAGTACGCCGGCATCGTCAACGTCCACCTGGAAGCAGTCGAACACGACGACCGTATCGTGTTTCTGCACGCCGTCCGCGAGGGCGCCGCCGACCGCAGCTATGGCCTGCACGTCGCCGCGCTGGCCGGCGTACCGGCGCATGTGATTCGTCAGGCACGCCAGCGGCTGCAGGAACTGGAACGCAACGACACCACGGAGGCCATGGCAGCGACACCGCAAATACCCCTGTTCCCGTCCGCCGGTGAACAACCCCTGCGCACTGCGCTGGAGTCGATCGATCCGGACAACCTGACACCCCGGGAGGCGCAGCAGACACTCTATATCCTGAAGGAGATGCTGCACCAGGATCTGCATTCATAAGCCGGTTGTTTAGCGGTATACTTCCGCAGCATACAGCTGGCATTAACACTACACGGTGTATTTCAGCAGGTTACACTTGACTCTGAAACCATGCATGAACCATTTGCCGCAGGGCCGCGGGTAATTTGAATAACGGGAGAGCACCATGACGTTTGTTGTGACCGAGAACTGCATCAAATGCAAATACACCGACTGTGTCGAAGTCTGTCCGGTGGACTGCTTCCACGAGGGTCCGAACTTCCTGGTCATCGATCCGGACGAGTGTATCGACTGTACCCTGTGTGAGCCGGAATGTCCGATCAACGCCATCTTCGACGAGGGTGATCTGCCGGCGGGCCAGGAACATTTTCTGGAACTGAATGCGGAGCTGGCGCAGCAGTGGCCGGTCATCACACAAATGAAAGACCCCCCGCCGGACGCTGACGAGTGGAAGGACAAGCCGAACAAGCTGCAGTACCTGGAACGCTGAACGGCCCGGCAGGCCCGGGTGTGCAACCGCTGCGCGGCTGACGCCCTGACCCCGGCCGATAGACATCGGAAATCTCGCGAGCTGCATGAATCCCGCCGGGAATGTCACGCTGGTATCCTGCCGCGCCGACATTCTCGAGGTCGCCGCCGCCCGCATCATTGAGCAGGCGGCTGCCCTGCCCGACCTGGGCGACAGCACCGTGCTGCTCCCGGACCTGCAGTTCGCACCCCGACTGCGCCGGCACTTGCTGACCGCGGCACAGCAGCATGGCCATGCCGCGCTGCTGGGACCCGTTATCAGCACACCGCAGCAATGGCTGCACGAACACCTGCCCCTGGACCGGACGGTACCCGGGCGCGCGCGCCGGGAACTGCTGCTGGTCGAAGTCCTGAA
>JASFOC010000363.1:0-3643 GCA_050116715.1 Gammaproteobacteria bacterium | reverse complement strand
TACAAATTTCGTTATTTCCCATCAAAGGCACTTCAGTATGTCAGCACTTACAATGGAAGACCGCAATAATCTTGGCCGAATGGTCGTGAACCTCCTCGACGACTGGGGCATCAAGGCATCCGATCAGGTGATCATGCTGGCGCTGCCCAGTGGCACGCCGACGCGGATGCTGCGGCGTTACCATGAAGACACGCCGTTGCCGGATGATCCTGCGGTGATGCGGCGGGTGGAGCACCTGATCGGAATCGGCGATGCCCTGCGGACCACATTTCCGCGCAATGCCGGTATCGGTCTGCACTGGTTAAAGCAACCCTGTAAACGTCTGCGCCGCCGGCGACCGATCGACATCATGGTTGAGGATGGTCTGAATGGCCTGATCACTGTGCGCACCCATCTGGACTGCTCATTCGCATGGCGTGAATCCGAGCGCAAGGATTGATTGTTGTGCTGTCCCTGTAAAGTCAAATACACGACACACGTAAAGTTGCATATAGCCAGAAAAATGGCATAAGTAATTCTACACAAGTGTCAGTATATCTCCCGGGCTCTGCTTCAGTTTTCGTCTGATGCGGAAGACCTCGCTGGACTGCGTTTCCTGGTTTGCTTAACCTTCTGAATCAAAGAATAAAGTTTCTTCCTGCTGGTTGGTCGCTCATGCGGCGGTATCCGTTATGTCTGCAAGGATAGGGCAGGACTGGAATTGTCCGAGGCGAACCTGGCAGTTGCCGGGATCGACTGTGAATTCATACCGGGTAGCCGCGTCTGCGGCAGGCTTCAGGGAACCGTTGTCCGGGATTCAGGATGCGCGGCCAATAACCGGGTCACTCCTGTTGCGAAGACACGGCTCAGCAGGTTCACCGCTTTCAGTGACGACCTGACCGGGCTGGATACCCGGAACTGCGGCTGGTTGATCAATGGCGTTGGCAGGAACTGATCAGGCTTGTGGCCGGTAACCTCACCGCAAGGACAAGTCAGGTCCTGTATAGCGCGGTTGCCGGTGATCGACTATAAACAGAAGGGGGGACAGGAAATAGCCGGCAGGCATTTGTACTTTTCCGCCTGATCGGAGATCATCAAGGCATGACAGAGAACAACAACACAGATGATTTTCCCGGCAGGCCCGGCATCGGAACAGCGATTCCACGGCGGCGTTACAAACTTGGCGAGTTCACGCTGATCGTGCTGGGTGACATCGAGAGCAAGGATGGGCTCGACTACCAGTACATCATGGCGGTGATCCGGGGCGAGGATCCGGAGCCCGGCATCTACATTACCGCGGAACGTGGCCGAGAGGTTGGTCAGCCGGAATTCAGCATGCGCTTCATTATGCGTGACGGCAGCGAGGTCATCGGCAGTTCCAGCCAGTGGAGTGACCTGGATGCCTTTGTTGATGAGGCGACCGGAATCGTGACCCGGGTACTGAGTCTGAGTGATGAAACACCCTATCGACTGATGTAGGGGGATGGTATGCGCAGCAAGCGAAGGAGCCTGTCACTGATCCTGCCGGTTCTCCTGCTGCTGTGCTGGAATAGCGGCGTGCAGGCCTTCTCCTTCTGTTTCTCGTCTGGCGAGCGTGACAGCCAGCGGGCGCGCTACAACGGCTACCTGCCGCCGCTTCCCGGAAGCATGTCCGGACTGTACGGGAGGTATCCCTACAGCACTGCTCCGGCGTATCCGGGTTACAGTGGGTATTACTCCCTTCCCTATGATATGCCTGAGGCAGAACCTGTACCGGTTGCACCGGAATCACGGACCTACTACGAATGAGCAGAGCCTGTTGCGACCGGCATTGCCAAAGTATTTCTGCAGGATCAGCCAGGTGGACACAGGCGCCGGTCTTCGATGCGGCTGGCCGGTGATTGTGGTCGCGTCAGGCGAACCCTGCCTGCAGGAGCCCTCCGGCGCGGTTGTTCATTAATTGACTGTGCACCTGCGGGAAAGACGCGGAACCGCGCCAGCGTTGACTCCCGAAATCTACATTAGTTGAACAGGTTGATGGTGCCGGGCGTGCTGTGCGTGTCGAGTATTTTCAGCATCTCGGCTGCATTCACGGGTTCGCTGAACAGGTAGCCCTGGACGATGTCGCAACCCTGCTGCCTGAAAAACCGCAGTTGTCTGGCATTCTCTATGCCTTCCACCACCAGAGAGAGACTCAGACTCCTGGCCATGGCAATGATGGTCTGGGCAATCAGTGCGTCCTCCTTGCTTTCCGGGATGCCGTGAACGAAGGACTGGTCTATCTTCAGCATATCAACCGGCAGACGTCGCAGGTAGCCCAGGGAAGAATAACCCGTCCCGAAGTCATCCATCGCGATACGGATGCCCATCTGCTTGAGCCTTGTCAGGGTGGCGATTGTGGGTTCGATATTCTGCATCGCCACGTTTTCGGTGATTTCCAGTTCCGCCATGCCGGGATTTATGCCTGCTGCGTCGAGTGCCGCCGCCACGATGTTTTCCAGCCCCGGTCTTGCCAGCTGGGATGAGGAGAGGTTGATGGCCATGGTGATGTCATGGTGGCCGGCGCGGTGCCAGTTGCCGAGTTCGGCAAACGCCGTGTGCAGTACCCACTCGCCAATGGGTGCAATCAGGCCGCTGTCTTCGGCAATCGGAATGAAGTCCAGGGGGCTGATGTAGCCCATGCCGGGATGCTCCCACCTGAGCAGGGCCTCGACCCCAACAATACGGTTCATGTTGATGTCGACCTTGGGCTGGTACTGCAGCTGCAACTCGTTGTTCTCGACAGCCTTGCGCAGGTTGGTTTCCAGTGCCAGCTGCTTGCGTGATCCCGCGTTCATTTCCGGGGTGTAGTAGACGAGCTTGTTGCGTCCCAGTTCCTTGGCGCGATACATGCTGATATCGGCATTTTTCACCAGGGTTTCGGCATCCCTGCCATCGTAGGGGTAGACACTGATGCCGATGCTGGTGGTGACGTGCAGCTCGTGGCCATTGCAGGATACCGGCTCGATCAGGCTGTCGATAATCTTGCTGCCGATGCGGCCGGCGTCGGCGGAGCCGCTGATGCGTGGCAGCAGCACCATAAACTCGTCACCGCCAAGACGCGCAACCGTGTCTTCATCCCGTATGCAGCGACTGAGCCGGCGGGAGATCGCGCGCAGCAGCTGGTCTCCGGTTGCGTGTCCGAGTGAATCATTGATGAGCTTGAAGCGGTCGAGATCCAGGAATAGCAGCGCCATAACAGTCTTGTGGCGACGGGCATGAGCCAGTTCCATCGAGATCCTGTCATTCAGCAGCGCGCGGTTTGGCAGGCCGGTCAGTCCATCATGATGGGCGTGATATTCCATGCGCCGTGCGACCGACTCGGCTTCTTCCTTTGCGCTTTTCAGTTCCTGGTTGGCAACCTTGAGTTCGCGGGTGCGCTGACCAACCCGTTCCTCCAGCATGTGTTTGTGGTCTTCCAGGGCGTTGTCCCGTGCCTGGATCTCATCAAGCATGGCATTGAAGTCTGCTATCAGGTTACCGAGTTCGTCCTTTTCCTGCCCCTCCACACGCAGGGCGTAATTCTTTTCGGTGGTGATCTGGCGTGCAATTTCGGAGAGCCGCAGTAGTGGATCGGTGATGATGCGGGACATCCGCGTGCTGAGGGCGATGGTTAGCAACAGTGAGCATAGCACTACCCAGGCGA
>JASFOC010000362.1:0-3648 GCA_050116715.1 Gammaproteobacteria bacterium | reverse complement strand
GGCCACCGAAGAACAGCAGGCACGTATCATCGAAAGCCTGCGCCGGCGCCTTGGCAAGCAAATCGAACTGCGTTGTTCTACCGATGCCAGCCTGATTGGCGGCGCCATCATTCGTGCCGGTGATCTGGTCATCGATGGTTCCTTGCGCGGCAAGCTGCAGCGTCTGGGGTCTTCGCTGAGTCACTGAATTACTAAGGATTATTCAAGGTATACAAACTATGCAACTGAATCCGACTGAAATCAGCGAGCTGATAAAGAGCCGCATCGAACAATTCGACGCTGAGTCCGAGGCACGTACCGAGGGCACGGTCGTCAGCCTGACTGACGGTATCGCCAGGATTCACGGGCTGGCCGATGTGATGCAGGGTGAAATGCTGGAATTTCCCGGCGACCTGTTCGGCATGGCACTCAACCTCGAACGCGATTCCGTTGGCGCGGTTGTCCTTGGTGACTACAAGAGCATAACAGAGGGTGACAGCGTCAAGTGCACAGGGCGCATCCTCGAGGTACCCATCGGCGAGGCACTGCTGGGCCGGGTGGTTGACTCGCTGGGCAAACCCATTGACGGCAAAGGTCCAATCGACACGACCCTGACTTCGCCGATCGAGAAAATTGCGCCGGGTGTTATTGCGCGTAAATCCGTCGACCAGCCCGTACAGACCGGCCTCAAGTCAATCGATTCCATGGTGCCCATCGGCCGCGGCCAGCGCGAGCTGATCATCGGCGACCGCCAGACCGGCAAGACCGCGGTGGCCATCGACACGATCATCAACCAGAAGGGCACAGGCATCAAGTGCATCTATGTCGCCGTTGGCCAGAAAAATTCCTCGATCGCGAACGTGGTGCGCAAGCTCGAGGAGCACGACGCCATGGACCATACCATCATCGTCGCCGCTGCTGCTGCCGAGTCTGCCGCCATGCAGTACATCGCACCTTATTCCGGCTGTACCATGGGCGAGTATTTCCGCGACCGCGGCGAAGATGCCCTGATCATCTTCGATGACCTTACCAAGCAGGCCTGGGCCTACCGCCAGGTCTCCCTGCTGCTGCGACGCCCGCCCGGCCGCGAAGCCTATCCGGGTGACGTTTTCTACCTGCATTCACGCCTGCTGGAGCGCGCCTCGCGAATCAACGCCGATGAGGTTGAAAAGCTGACCAATGGCGAGGTCAAGGGCAAGACCGGTTCGCTCACTGCGCTGCCAATCATCGAGACCCAGGCGGGTGACGTGTCGGCGTTCGTACCGACCAACGTGATTTCCATTACCGACGGACAGATATTCCTGGAATCCGACCTGTTCAATGCCGGTATCCGTCCGGCCATCAATGCAGGCCTGTCGGTGTCGCGCGTGGGTGGTGCCGCACAGACCAAGATTATCAAGAAGCTTGGCGGTGGTATCCGCCTGGCCCTCGCACAGTACCGCGAACTCGCGGCCTTCTCCCAGTTTGCCTCCGACCTCGACGAGACCACGCGCAAGCAGCTGGAACGCGGCCAGCGGGTGACGGAACTGATGAAGCAGAAGCAGTATTCGCCCCTCACGGTTGCAGAAATGGCCATTTCCCTGTTCGCCGCAGACCAGGGCTATCTGGATGACGTCGACCTGAACAAGATCGTCGACTTCGAGCATGCGCTGCATGCCTATATGCGCGCCAGCAAGGTCGACCTGATGAACAGCATTAACGAAGCGGCAGACTACAACGACGAAGTCGAGGCAGGTCTGCGGGCTGCGGTCGAGGACTTCAAGGCCACTGGCACCTGGTAGGCCTGCGGTATACGGCACCGGGACTGACGGGAACGAGATATGGCAGGCGCGAAAGAAATCCGCAGCAAGATCGCGAGCATCAAGAGCACGCAGAAGATCACCAAGGCGATGCAGATGGTCGCTGCAAGCAAGATGCGCAGGGCACAGGAGCGCATGCTCGCGACCCGACCCTATGCCGAGAAGATCCAGAATGTGATCTCGCATCTGGCGCATGCACACCCTGAATACCATCACCCCTATCTGATGGAGCGTGAAGCCAAACGTGTCGGTCTGATCATCATCTCCACCGACCGTGGTCTTTGCGGTGGACTCAACATTAACCTGTTCAAGTCAGCCATCACCTCCATGCGGCAGTGGGATGCCGATGGTCTGGACCTGGACCTGACCCTGGTTGGTTCGAAAAGCAGTGGCTTCTTCAAGCGCATCGGCAAGAACGTGGTTTCCACGGCAACACAGCTGGGTGACGCACCTTCCATCGTCGAACTCATCGGTACCGTCAAGGTGATGCTGGATGCCTACACGGCGGGTACCATCGACCGCCTTTACCTGGCGCACAACACCTTCGTCAACACCATGACCCAGACACCGGTCGTGAAGCAGTTGATCCCGGTGCAGGGTGAAGTGGACACGGAACTGGAAACGCACTGGGACTATATCTACGAACCGGACTCCAAGCCGGTGATGGATGCGCTGATGATCCGCTACATCGAGTCGCTGGTGTACCAGGGTGTGGTGGAAAATGTCGCCTGCGAGCAGGCGGCACGTATGGTCGCGATGAAGGCGGCCACCGAGAATGCCGACAGCCTGATCGATGAACTGCAGCTGGTGTACAACAAGGCTCGCCAGGCGGCCATTACCCAGGAAATCTCCGAGATTGTCGGGGGCGCCGCAGCTGTCTAGATACCTGTGGGGACAGATTTGAAATCTCTCCCCCAACAAAATTTGAGAAACGAGGAATACAACATGACTGCTGGCAACATAGTCGAAGTTATCGGTGCCGTCGTTGACGTGGAGTTTCCACGCGACAGCGTACCCAAGGTCTATAACGCACTCAAAGTCGAGGATGGCGGCCTGACGCTGGAAGTGCAACAGCAGCTGGGTGACGGTATCGTGCGCACCATCGCCATGGGTTCGACGGATGGACTCAAGCGCGGCATATCAGTGCTCAATACCGGAGCACCGATCAAGGTGCCGGTTGGCCAGAAGACACTGGGCCGTATCATGAACGTGCTGGGTGAGCCGGTCGACGATGCCGGTGATATCGGTGCCGACACCAGTATGCCCATCCACCGTGCTGCGCCTGCCTTCGCGGACCAGGCCGCTGCAGTGGAAATCCTCGAAACCGGAATCAAGGTGATCGATCTCATCATGCCAATCGCAAAGGGCGGCAAGATCGGTCTGTTCGGTGGCGCCGGTGTTGGCAAGACCGTGACGCTGATGGAACTGATCAACAACATCGCCGTGCAGCAGCAGGGCCTGTCGGTATTCGCCGGCGTCGGCGAGCGCACCCGCGAGGGTAACGACTTCTATCATGAAATGAAGGAAGCCAAGGTTCTCGACAAGGTTGCGATGGTTTACGGCCAGATGAACGAACCGCCCGGCAACCGTTTGCGCGTGGCGCTTTCCGGCCTGACCATGGCCGAGCACTTCCGCGACGAGGGGCGCGACGTGCTGATGTTCATCGACAACATCTACCGCTATACGCTGGCGGGCACCGAGGTGTCCGCGCTGCTCGGCCGCATGCCATCCGCGGTGGGCTACCAGCCGACCCTGGCAGAGGAAATGGGCAAGCTGCAGGAGCGCATCACCTCCACCAAGACCGGTTCCATCACTTCCTTCCAGGCGGTGTACGTACCGGCAGATGACCTCACTGACCCGTCGCCCGCAA
>JASFOC010000361.1:0-3650 GCA_050116715.1 Gammaproteobacteria bacterium | reverse complement strand
ATATTCTTCTTCTCTCATGCGGGCCTTGCCTGTCTCGTCATCCAGCGCAGCCCTGACAGACTGGATCGCCTCATCAAGCTCACTGATCCTCGTGGTGCGTTCCTGTATCGTCCTGCGGGACAACTCCAGCTCGTAGAGTGCCGTATTGAAGGCTTCATTGAACGCACCGGCGACAGCCTGCAAATCGCTTATCGCGGGTTTCTCCAGCAATGCTGCGTCTTCTCCGTGACACACTGTCTGGCTGAATTCACCGGCTGTAGCAGGGACACCAGACTCAGCGACAGGCCCAGCCGCTTCCTGACCGGCATCAGCAAAAGTGATCGTATCCATCATTTCTTCTTGCATGAGCAAAAACTCCCGTTGCAGGTCAATTTGAACCCGGTCCCAGTAAACCCGTTAGATGATTGATATGAGTCCATACCCTGATCCGCATGCTGCAGTAGCATGCCTGTTACACAGACACATCATGCTTTGCTGACTTACCAGGTAGCCTCTGGAGCCACTATCCTGATGTTTATCGGTGATTTTTATCCAGGCTTTACCTTAAGGATGCAGCAGCCTGTGCACCCCGTTTCATGAATCCATGCCAATGAACTCTGGCTCCCGGGAAGTTTTTACCGGGAGTGCGGGATTATCACCGGCCACGAGTGAGCGGACATGATTGCTTCAGACCTGGCTCCGATACCTGGCTAGATCCGTGTATCGCCACGGTCAGCCCGCGATCTCGTGTGCCCTGCCTGTGCCGCGCGGGTATGGATGCGCTCGCGGCAAAACTGGCTACTGGTATGATCGGAAGCCGCTGCCCATTAAATTTCAGGTCAGTCATCTGTATGCTGGAGTATCTGCAAGCCATGCGGGTACTGACGACTTCCCCCGCGACCAGAAATTACACGTTCTATGCCTATCCTGTTGCTGTCATGGATATTCCCCCTGCATGTGGTACACAAATCAATCACAGGCCGTTGGCCGCACGCGTCACAGGACCTGCTTCTCGGGGTAACCGTTGTATGTTTCACAAAAGCGTTGGAGCAGATTCACAAGACGGCCTGGCAGCGCAAACCCTGATCAGACGCTGAACAACGACCTGCTCTGCAGTTCATCAACCTCAATGCGGACCTGCAGCCGGGCAGCCGCACTGTCACAAAAACTTCATTGATTTGTCATGGCCGCGTAATAGCCCGGCTTTAGCTTGTCGCACTCTTGCTACAACAGTTGTTCCTGATGCGAACAATGTTGTTGTTTGCATACAGTATTTATACAGACCAGGAGGAACATCGAGATGAAACGCGAAATACGATATTCAAGCAGTGCTTGCGCCATGGGTCTCGGCCTGTTGTTAGTGGCAAATGCCGCTGCAAGCCCGGAATCTGACAAAGAACTGCTGGATATTCTGCTGAGGAAAGGAACCATCAATCAGACAGAATATAATGACCTCCTGAAGTCAACCGAGGATGACGTGCAAGTCAGCACCAGTGGCGGGCGTCTGCGTTTCAAGTCCGGCGAAGCATCGTTCGAGGTTGGCGGGCGCCTGATGGTTGATACGGCCCGTTACGACAACAACGATGATCTCAACAATGGTAGTGAAATTCGACGGGCCAGACTGTTCATGAGTGGCCAGGTCTATAATGACTGGAAATTCAAACTACAAACCGACTTTGCCGGTAATGAGGTCAGCCTGAAGGATGCCTATCTCCGGTATACCGGTCTGGAATTCGCCGATATCACTGTCGGTAACTTCAAGGAGCCCTGGAGCCTGGAAGAACTTACCAGTTCGAAATACATCACCTTTATGGAACGCGCCCTGCCCGTCGAGGCATTTGCGCCCAGCCGTCGCCTGGGTATCGGAGGCCACTCTCACTCGAAAAGCGGAATGAGCTGGACGGCCGGATACGGGGTATTCGCCGACACCGTGGATGCAGACAACGGCAATACCAACGAGGGTTATGGTTATGCAGGCCGGGCAACCATTGCACCGCTTGTCGAAAAGAACCGGGTGGTACACCTGGGTGGCTATGCCGAGTGGCGCAACCCGACAAACGATGATGATGTCCGTTACAGGACGCGCCCGGAATCACATATTTCCAATGTGCGGTTTGTCGACACAGGAACCATCGACAACGTCGATCACACAGTCAAGTGGGGCCTGGAGGCCGCGACGGTTATGGGGCCATTCTCGTTACAGGGGGAGTATATGAGGGTGGATAATGATGTCGATGGAGGCAGCGATCCGGAATTCAGTGGCTGGTATGCCTACGGCAGCTGGTTTATTACCGGTGAATCGCGTGCTTACAAAACAAGCTCGGGGACCTTTGGCCGTGTCAAACCGAAAAGCATCGTCGGCAAGGGCGGTAAGGGTGCATGGGAGCTGGGTGCCCGCTACAGCAGCATCGACCTGAATGACTCCGGCATCCAGGGTGGCGAAGAAGAGGACCTCACCATTGGCCTGAACTGGTACGCCACGCCGACCATCCGTTTCATGGCCAACTATATCAAGGTGATGGATCTGACTGATCCGACAACCACCGATACTGACAAGCCGGATATCTTCCAGCTGCGGGCCCAGATTGATTTCTAAACCCGCACCGGGAGCGCTGCTGGCCTCAACAGGGAGGTACCGCAGACAACACGCGAATGATAGAGCGACTCCGTCAGGAGTCGTTTTATTTTCGGGCCAACGGATGATCCACGGCGCGCACCCTGCAAGCGCGCAAGGCGCTGCGCTTGTGTCCGGTATACTGCTCAATGACGAAAATAATGACTAAACAGGCTTAGCCTGATGTCTGACCTGCAGAGTCGGTAGCTCCTATAAGCTGGACGCCAGGTTCTGCATGTCAGCCGCATATAGTGTGTTGAGGAACGGCAAATTCCGGCCGGCGGCGGTGCAGGATAGTGAGGTGAGAACGGCCGGCGTTGCTGACATTCCAGATATCCAGCAAGCGGCCGGAAGGACTGTCAGACCGGCGGACAGACAAGCAGCCTAGCGAATCTCGTTCGCCACCGCACTCGCCTATCCTCTTACCCTGTGCCTGCCAGCGGTTGTTTCGGACATGCCACCAGGCATTACCGCTATTGATTGTGGCAGTGATGTGTGCGACAAAGTCCCGCACAGGCGGCTTCCCTGGCCGGCAATCCAGGATTTCCGCAGCAACTTGCCGTGTGTTAATAACCGACCGCGGCGGACGGCTCATTAGCAGGGATGGCGGATTGCGCCAGATGGAGATCGAGGCATTCCAGTGAACAACACCGCTTCAGCAAAGGACTGCGGGCAGACGCCTTTATATGTCGATATGGACGGCACCCTGCTGCGCACCGACCTGCTTGCCGAAAGTTTTTTTGCACTGTTAAAACACAATCCGTTTTATCTCTTGCTGGTCCCGTTCTGGCTGTTGCGGGGCCGTGCCTGGCTCAAGCAGCAGATTGCGGCGCGCGTCGATATCGACGTCGAAGTCCTGCCGTACCATACCGGGTTCCTGGAATACCTGCGCAACGAGGCCGGGCGAGGCCGTGAACTCTACCTGGCAACAGCCTCCAACGGGAAATTCGCACAGGCCGTCGCCGGGTACCTCGGCTGCTTCACGGGTGTCCTTGCCAGCGATGCCCGCAGAAACCTCAAGGGCAGCCACAAGCTTGCGGCGATACTGGCGCGTCAC
>JASFOC010000360.1:0-3653 GCA_050116715.1 Gammaproteobacteria bacterium | reverse complement strand
CTGCAGGGCAGCGAGATTTCCGGTGACACGGTATTCAAACTCTACGATACCTATGGTTTCCCCATGGACCTGACCGCGGATATCGCTCGCGAGCGCGGCCTGACAATCGATACTGCCGGGTTCGAGGCTGCGATGGCGGCACAGCGCGGCCGTGCCCGTGCCGCCAGCCAGTTCAGCGCCGGCGCCAGCGGTGACCTGCATATCGATGCCTGCACCGACTTTACCGGCTACGAGCATCTGCAGGATGTCGCCCGTGTCGAGGCGCTGTTCCATGACGGCGAGGCGGTGGAGCGGCTGGAGACCGGCCAGACCGGCCAGGTGGTGCTGGACAAGACCCCTTTCTATGCCGAGTCCGGCGGCCAGGTCGGTGACCGTGGTCAGCTGGAATCCGCAACTGCCCACTTCGCGGTACAGGATACCCGGAAACAGGGGAAGGGCGCCTTTGTGCACGTTGGCACCCTGACCCGGGGGGTACTGCAGGTTGGCGACACGGTGAATGCCGTTGTCGACGCCGAGCGGCGCCAGGCAACAGTGCTCAATCATTCGGGTACCCACCTGCTGCATGCGGCGCTGCGCCAGGTGCTGGGCGAGCATGTGCAGCAAAAGGGCTCACTGGTCGGGCCGGACAGGCTGCGTTTCGATTTCGCGCACTACGAACCTGTCACGCCGGCACAACTCGCAGAGATCGAAAACCTGGTGAACGCGGAAATCCGCGCCAATGCCGCCGCCGAGACGCGCGTCATGTCCATCGAGGATGCCATGGCATCCGGTGCCATGGCGTTGTTCGGAGAGAAGTACGGCGCGGATGTGCGCGTGCTCTCCATCGGCGACTTCTCGGTCGAGTTGTGCGGTGGTACCCATGTGCAGCACGCGGGTGACATCGGCCTGCTGAAGATCGTGTCGGAAACCGGTATCGCCTCCGGGGTGCGCCGCATCGAGGCGGTCACGGGTGAAAACGCCCTGCAGTGGGTTGCGGCCAATGAGCAGCGGCTGCAGCGTATTTCCGAGCTGGTCAAGGGCAGCCGGGAAGACGTGGATGAAAAGGTGTCACAGGTGCTGGAGAAGAACCGCGCCCTGGAGAAGGAACTGCAGCAGCTCAAGGGCAGGCTGGCCAGCAGCCAGGGGACCGACCTGGCGGCACAGGCGCTCGATGTGGACGGCATGAAGGTGCTGGCGGCGCGCCTTGACGGTGCGGACAACAAGGTGCTGCGCGACACCCTGGACCAGCTGAAAAACAAGCTCGGATCCGCGGCCGTGGTACTGGGCAGCGTGAACGGCGACAAGGTCTCGCTGGTGGCGGGTGTAACCAGGGACCGGACTGCGCAGATCAAGGCCGGAGAACTGGTCAATGCCGTGGCATTGCAGGTTGGCGGCAAGGGCGGCGGCCGGCCGGACATGGCGCAGGCCGGCGGCACGCAGCCGGAGCACCTCGACGCGGCACTGCAATCCGTTGCCGACTGGGTGCGCGGGCAGCTGGCAGGTTGATGCTGCAGTATCAAACTGCCGGATAGTGTAGTTTAATTCGGATCCTTTTCTGACTGGACGCCTGCCGGCCCGGCCGCAGGCAAATAAAGATTAACCATGGCACTCATCGTACAAAAATACGGCGGCACCTCGGTCGGTAGTCCGGAGCGGATTGCGGCCGTTGCCGACAAGGTCGTCGACTGGCACAACCGCGGCAACGACATCGTCGTTGTCGTCTCCGCCATGAGCGGCGAGACCAACCGCCTGCTGGAACTGGCCGGTGCGGTAACCGACCGACCGGTGCCGCGCGAACTGGACGTGCTGCTCGCAACGGGTGAACAGGTCACGATCGCGCTGCTGAGCATGGCACTGGAAAAACGCGGCTGCCCGGCGCGCTCCTATACCGGTACCCAGGTGCACATCCGTACTGACAGCGCCTTTACCAAGGCGCGTATCCGGGAAATTGACGACAAGCACATGCGCGCCGACCTGGGCGATGGGCGGGTGGTCGTGGTGGCGGGCTTCCAGGGTGTCGATGAGGCGGGAAATATCACCACGCTGGGACGCGGGGGTTCCGATACGACGGCCGTGGCGCTGGCGGCTGCGCTGCATGCCGATGAATGCCAGATTTACACGGATGTCGACGGTGTCTACACCACAGACCCGCGGGTCGTGCCGGAAGCGCGTCGCCTGGATCGCATTACCTTTGAGGAAATGCTGGAGATGGCCAGCCTCGGTTCCAAGGTCCTGCAGATCCGCTCGGTCAGCTTCGCCGGCCGCTATAACGTGCCGCTGCGCGTGTTGTCATCCTTTGAAGAGGGCGAGGGCACACTGATTACCTATGAGGATGAAAAGATGGAACAGGCGTTGATTTCAGGCATTGCCTTCAGTCGCGACGAGGCCAAACTCACCATTCTGGGCGTGCCCGACAAACCCGGCGTGGCGTATTCCCTGCTGGGACCGATCGCGGATGCCAACATAGAAGTCGACATGATCGTGCAGAACGTCGCGCCCGACGGTGCGACAACCGATTTTACCTTCACCGTGCACCGTAATGACTACAAGCGTGCACTGGAAATCCTGGAGCGCACCGCGAACGAAATGGGTGCGCGCGAAGTCTCCGGAGATGACCGCATCGTCAAGGTCAGCCTGGTCGGCGTGGGCATGCGCTCGCATGCGGGAATTGCCTCGACCATGTTCGCCGCGCTAGCAAAAGAAGGTGTGAATATTCGGATGATCTCAACCTCGGAGATCAAGATATCCGTGGTGGTCGATGAGAAATACCTTGAGCTGGCGGTGCGGGCGCTGCACGAGGCATTCCAGCTGGATCAGCCGCCTGTGAAGTAAATCCACCTTTTTACGGGTGGTTACTGCTTAATGCTATAAAGTTCACAAGGAAGTTGTGTCAGTGCTGTTAAAAATATACTCTTGTTACAGGGATTGAATCAGGCAATTTGCACACCGCAGAACCTTGCGCAGTCGTCCCTGTCAACAACAATAACCGGATGGATCCTTGATGGACACAATAGACAACAAGGAGTAAGGAAATGTTAATACTTACACGCAGGGTGGGAGAAACGCTGATGATCGGTGACGAGGTGACTGTCACCGTGCTTGGCGTGAAAGGGAACCAGGTGAGAATCGGTGTCAATGCCCCGAAGGATATCGCTGTTCATCGGGAAGAGATCTATGATCGAATCCAGCATGAACGTGACGACCAGAAAGACGGTACCAACTGAACACACCGGCAGAGTCATCTTTTAAGACTCGAAGCTTTACCTGATATTACCGGAACGGTATGCTACGCCACACTGAACCTGGCGGTGTGCTTGCGTGCGATGACAATTCGCCGAATGTCCCGCTGACGCATGTCTCCGGCGGGCCTGCCAGCTGACGATTTCAAATCCGGAGCGGTGGTGGCCAAAGGCGCGCCCCTGCCAGGGCGTATGGTTTAATAGCCCATCAAGGCTTCGAGCCTGGCGCCGCAGGCGCGAGGGGCGCAGCCCCGAGTAATCCCGAACGGGTTACAATTGAACATGATTTACCTGGAGAGATGGCCGAGTGGCTGAAGGCGCGCCCCTGCTAAGGGCGTATGGGTTAATAGCCCATCGAGGGTTCGAATCCCTCTCTCTCCGCCATAGATTAACGAGGGGCCATCGGCCCCTTTTTTAATAGATCTAGAGAAAATG
>JASFOC010000359.1:0-3669 GCA_050116715.1 Gammaproteobacteria bacterium | reverse complement strand
CGCCAATAATGCCGTTTGGTGTTTCCACATGATGCACACGGGACTCATGGGTGCTGGCCTTGTTGAGCACGGCATACTCGCAGAACAGCAGGTCACCCGCGGTGCCACAATCATTGTCAACCAGGTCATGCGAAGTATGATTTTCACCGGCATCCCGACTGATCAGGCGCTCCGCACCCGGTGATCCCGGCATGGGGGTTGCCACTTTCGCCAGGGCGGCCTGGATCCAGGCTGATCCCATCTTGGTGTCGGTTTCCGTGCTGCCGTCGGCATAGGTGTAGGTCATGGTGACCAAGCGGTCATTGGCCTTGACCCAGTTATGTGCAGCCTTCATGTATTTGTTCGCGGCGTTATGGATGCCCTCGTTGATGTGATCGAGGGATGAGGCCACCACGTCGCCGGATAACAGGTCCATGATGATGTCGAACTGGGTATCGAAGTCAGCATCACCGGTATGCATGGTATCGCCGATGCCCTTGGGATTACCCACTGCCACCATCAGGTCCAGGCGATTGCTGATATAGGGCACGGCCTCGTCGATAAAGCCGGAATTCGCCAGGTCCTGCATCAGGTTGTAGTTGGTGGATGCGAACACATCGAAATCCACCTGGTAGTTGCCGGGCAGGAAGTTGCGTTCCTCGTCATTGCCCAGCGTCATGCAGCCGGACTTGATTTGCTTGCGAATCTGGCCGGGAGGAATCAGCTCGATAAAGTAGCGGTTTGCGTTATCGTTCAGGTCGGCCAGGGTAAAACCGCTGGCATCGTTGGGCCGATAGGCCGGTTCGGTGCCATCGCCCTTGCCGATGTACACGTTGAACTGCTGCATGACCTTGTCGAACACCACCCACTGGTTACCCGCCATGCCCAGATTCAGCTTTGAGCGGTCGGGATTGCCGTGAAACTCGGTCGCCCGGTCTGCCGGCAGGAAGGCGCAGGTGCCCTGCAGGGTGTAGGAATCGTCTCTGGCGAGTACGCTACCTGAACTGCCAGCAAGGGCAAGTGCAAGGAACGCGCCTGGTAGTGAACTGCTCAGGTATTTTGTATGTTTTGGCATAAAGTCATCCTCCTTTCTCGTGATTGTTGTGGTCAGGCTTTCCGGAACCCTGGATCACGGAATGCATACATCAGCGTGAAAAAACCCGACCCGCAGCTTCGCCGGTGTAACACGCATGGTTGCTGCGACTATCTGGCGTGCAATTATTTTTTGTACGGGAGTGCACACCAGTGTGACTCGATGGAATACCGTGACTGCCAGTGCCCTGCCTGTAGTGACAGGGCACTGGTATTCAACTATCAGGGCTGCACGTAGGTGTAGCCGCGCGCCTGGAAATCGGCAAGGGCAGTGATGCCGGCGGTGACATAGCCAACACTGTGCGTCACACCGTTGGAATCCATCGAGGTTACCAGGTCACTGGTGTCAGTGAACTTGCCTGCATTCTTCATTCCGCGTGTGGTGTTCATGCAGAAGTAGAACTTGACGCCCTCGTTCATGAGTCTCTGAACCTGGCCCTCAAACTCGTTCACGTTATTGCCCCCGGCCCCGTCCTTGACTACCAGAGATCCGCCGCCACTGTGGACGATGGCAACGATCTCGTAGTCCCTGCCGACTTTCATACCATAGGTCGTTTCATAGTCGGCGATGACGTTGTCGATATTGTGCAGTGCATAGGCGCGGGCGCAGGAACCGTCGGGTCTTGTCCTGGCACAGTACTGATTGACCTGGATTAGCAGCTTGACGTTGTGACGGTTGCTGATGCACCGGGTCAGGTCACTTGTTCCCGGTCCGAATTCCGCATCAAGCCCCAGGCCTGACACCAGGCCGGCGGGGCATGCGACGTTACTATTACTACTGCTGTCTTCATCGGCGGCATAGGCAACGCTGGTGGTGCCCAGGCCGGCGAAGGACATTGTTAAAAGCACCAGGCTTGACAGCAAGGTTTTATATGAATTACGTGTAGACATGAGTATTCCTCTGCTTGTTATAGACAAATTGAGTTATCCGGCAGGAATCCCGGAATCCCGTATCAGGATTCCTGTTCCTGGCTGCGTGATAATGTTGATAATATGAATGTCACGTGTCGATATATTTCAGGACTTTGTTTTTATCACTGCACGCAACCAACATTAATGGCAGGGCCATCGCCTGCATATAGGGAAATTCCCTAGAATGACTAGGCAGAAGACTCAAGAAGTATTTCAACAGATACCAATATGATTTTTCGTATCTGTCACAAGGAACCGGCGCTCAGCAGGCTTGCAGATAACAGTCCTGCTGAACATGGCCGTATCGCAGTACCCTGCTGGTCCGTAATACTCAGGGACTGATGATGCCGAGGCGAATCGCCAGACGGGTCATGTCGGCAATACTGGAGATGCCGAGCTTGCTCTTGATATGGGCGACGTGGTGTCCTACCGTTTTCGGGCTGAGGTTCAGGATGTCCGCGATTTCGTTGACCGACTTGCTGTCCACCAGCAACTGGAACACCTCGAACTCGCGGGTGCTCAGGCCGGCCACGCTGTTGCTGTCAGTGGATGCCTTGTGGCGTACCAGGTAGGACATCATCTCCTGGCCGATGTATATTTCGCCGGCCGCTACCTGGCGCACGGCCTCGATCATTACCCGGGAGGCGCTGCGCTTTGAGATGTAACCCCTGATACCCATATCGAGTGCACGCCCCAGCATGACCTCGTTTTCGTGCACGCTGAATACCAGGATCCTGGCGGTTGCATCATGCGCGAGGATCCGGCGACTGGCTTCCAGCCCGCTGATTCCGGGCATGGTCAGGTCCATCACGACGACGTCGGGATGGTGCTGCTGGTAGAGCCGGCAAGCCTCGTCACCGGTAGTCGCCTGGGCAACAACACGGATCCCGTCATCGCTCTCCAGCAGGCGATGATAACCGGCACGCACCACCTCGTGATCATCGACCAGCAATACGCCGAGTGTGTTCACTGTCACTTTCCGGCCTGCTCTCCGCTATCGTCCAGGGGCAATATTACCGTGATCAAGGTGCCGCTACCCGGCATTGTGGCCAGGGTGAAGTCCCCCTGCTTCGCCTCGACCCGTTCGCGCATGCCGATGAGCCCGAAACCACCGCCGCTTGTATGCGGGTCGAAGCCGGTACCATTATCCTGCACCTCGACGCGCAGCTGCCGCATCGAACCGGTCTGCAAGAGGCTGATCTCGATGTGCACACTGCTTGCGCATGCGTACTTTGCAATATTGGTCAGGCATTCCTGGATGATACGGTATATACAGATATTCAGATCCTCACCCAGGGCATCGAGATCGCCGTTGAAGTTCAGGGTATAAAGCGTGTCCGGCTGGCGCGCCTGCCAGGCATTGACTTCGTCCCGGATGGTTTCTACCAGTCCAAGGTCGTCAAGCACACCGGGACGGTAACGCAGCATCAGTGAGTGCACCACCTCGTAGATACGCGAGGAAACACCCTGGATCGCCCCGGCGCTTGCCTTCAACCGACTGTCACAGGCCCCGGACAGGTCCTGGATGATGGCGGCATCCGCCTGGATCGCGGTGATGCACTGGCCCAGTTCGTCATGCAGCTCGCGCGCCAGGAAACGGCGCTCCTCCTCCTGGACCGCCATACACTTT
Source organism: Gammaproteobacteria bacterium (assembly GCA_050116715.1). Classification (GTDB taxonomy): domain Bacteria; phylum Pseudomonadota; class Gammaproteobacteria; order UBA9214; family UBA9214; genus UBA9214. The sequence continues at coordinate 56 of JASFOC010000359.1, read as the reverse complement.
TGTGCAAGGTAGCGCTTTTCCTCCAGCAGGTTGCGGGCATCCTGCTCGGCTTTTTT
>JASFOC010000358.1:0-3673 GCA_050116715.1 Gammaproteobacteria bacterium | reverse complement strand
ATTTGCAAGCCGCAGGCGCGGCAAATCCTGCGAGTTCGGCGAGCGCCCAAACCGGCGAGAAGCGCAGGGAACCCGCGTTAGCGGGCAAGCCTTCGGGACCGCCTTTCTTTTGGCTACTTTTCTTTGGCGGAGCAAAGAAAAGTAGCTCGCCCGAGAGGGGCGAAACCCGAAGCTAAATTCCACTCAGGCGATAAAACCTGCCCCCCGGCATCAGGAAAAAGCACCGCACCCATTAGGGCACAACCGCCAAATCACCCTATAATCCGGAAACAACAAAGAGCCACTGCCAAACCGGGGAAACACAACAACCATGCAGCCACTACAAAACGACAGATTACTCCGAGCCCTGTTGCGCGAACCGGTGGATACCACCCCCGTCTGGCTGATGCGCCAGGCCGGACGCTATCTGCCGGAATACATGCGGGTTCGCAAGCAGGCCGGCAGTTTCATGTCGTTGTGCACCAATCCCGAGCTCGCCTGTGAAGTCACCCTGCAACCCGTCGACCGCTTCCCGCTGGACGCGGCGATCCTGTTTTCGGACATCCTCACTATCCCGGATGCCATGGGTCTGGGTCTGTATTTCGAGGAAGGCGAAGGTCCACGCTTTAAAAACCCGGTGCGCAGCCGGGCAGATATAGACGCACTGGGCGTCCCCGATCCGGAAACCGAATTGCGCTATGTCATGGATGCCGTTCGGCTGATCCGCCGTGAACTCGACAACCGCATCCCCCTGATCGGATTCTCCGGCAGCCCATGGACACTGGCCACCTACATGGTCGAGGGTGGATCCACGAAAACCTTTTCACGCAGCAAGGGCATGCTCTACGGCACACCGGAGCTGCTGCATGCCCTGCTGGAGACACTGGCAGATTCGGTCATTGTCTATCTCAATGCCCAGATTGCAGCCGGAGCCCAGGCCGTGATGGTCTTTGATACCTGGGGAGGCGTGCTGACGCCGGATGACTACCGTGACTTCTCCCTGCAATACATGCGGAAGATTGTTGCCGGACTGACCCGCGAAGCCGAAAGCCGGCGGGTGCCGGTCATTCTCTTCACCAAGGGGGGCTGCCAGTGGCTGGAAGACATGGCCGCTACCGGGGCAGATGCCCTGGGCATCGACTGGTCAACGGACCTGGCCGCGGCGCGCCGGCGCGTCGGCGACCGCGTTGCCCTGCAGGGCAATCTGGACCCGGCCGTGCTGTATGCCCCGCCAGCCGTCATCCGCGACAAGGTTGCCGCTGTCCTGGCGGCATTCGGTGCGGGCAACGGTCACGTGTTCAACCTGGGACACGGGATCACGCCGGATGTGGACCCGGAACATACCGCTGTCCTGGTGCGGGCCGTACACGAACTCAGCCGCCGGTATCATCAACAGGCCGGTAGCCTGCCTTGACGGAAAAGCTAGCCGCCCCTCTCATCCAGTTCGCCACCGCAATCGGGCACCTTGCCACTGGGGTGGTTCACCGGCATTTTCAAAAAGGCTTCACGCGTAGCCTCTGACTCGAAGTAGACCGTCAGCTTGCCATCGACCAGCGACGGATGGCCCGCCAGATCGCCGATGTCATGCCCGGTTATCGGGTCTATGGTGCCGAGCAGATGCTCGGGCTGGTGCAGCAGGTGACTCTGTTCCTTGTCCCGCTGCAATGGCGGTGTAGCAACCCAGTTGAGATCCTCGAAGCGAATCCCGTGTGTTTGTGTGTGCATGACAATCTCCTGTGTTTGCGACAGAACGTAACCGCCTGGCCGGATAACAGATAGATCCTGCCGCCTGCAGGTGTTTCAGCAGCGCACCCCATCTGCACGAACATCGTCGGGCTCAGACAGGCAGGTCCGCAATACTCCAGCCGACACCGCCGACTGCAGCTTCAGGATGACGCCGGTGCACCATAGCTTCCACAGGGGCAACCTGCTGGATTGGCACATCCACCATCAACAGAACCTCTGCATGCCGCAGTGCATCGTGGAACTCGCCCAGGTGAACATTTGGTACCCGCGAGGTAAAGCGAAGCCCTGCAAGGAAGGAAACCAGCATGATGGCTATCGGCAGCAACACCCAGAGCCCGCCCGACTGCGACAGCAGCATGACGATCACCAGCAACAAAGCCATAAAGAAAACGATCAGGTTCCCCACCCAGAAAAGCTTCTCGACACGGGCCGCCACATCACTGCGCTGCTGGGAAGTTGATTGCGGCAGGTCACCGGCATCACTCCCCTGCCCGGCAATGGTATGAATGTGTCTGCGGTCGATACCGTGTTGTTCCAGCTCCTGCACCACCGCACCGGCATGCGAGTTATCCGGCAGCAGGAAATAAAGCCGCCTTTTCATTGACCTCTCCAGCGAAAACGGTTTGACTGCCCCGGACCTTACGTCTTTAACTCAGTCCGCGGCTGCAACGGATGCGGTCCCGCCGGCCAGGTTTGAAATTGCCACCCGGCGGCGATACCCGCCTGTAGATTAAGGCTTAGAATACCCGACCAATTCTGTCAAGAATTACCCGGTAACCAGTGGTTTTGAGTGAAATGGCGACAATGGTTCGTCAGCCGGCGGCATCACACAGGCAAAGTGAATCAGATTCACGCAATATATGAGAACGGCGTCATCATACTTTTCTATGCATAAATAAAACATTTACATGGATAGTGCCGCCGACCGCCACCTGAGTAAATGAAATGGACTGTTTGATTCAGTGGCTTATCGCAGTGCGATGAAAACAGGCACACACGCTGCTTCCCGGCGTGCGCAAATCGCTCCCTGATGCAGCCATGCAACGGTGAAACAGAATATTGAGGATTGATGCAGGTCATGTTTATGATGTCGCAAGCTTGCTAGGGTGACAGCGCTTTTTTCTCAACGCAGATGGAGATCGTCAAATGGAAGCAACCAGTAAACTGAGTCGATTGTTACGGACCAGCAGGGACCAGAAGGAAATCGAGGACTGGATCTTTTCCCTGACACCCCTGGGTGTCGCGTTCACATTCTTCATCATCTTCGTGTTACCCATGGACCTGCCGAACAAGGACATGATCGTGGTAACCGGTATTGCCGCCGGCTTCACGGGACTGCAGAGCTATTGGATATTCAGGGGCTGGCGCAAGAACCATCTCAGCACCGTACTGTTTGGCGTCGCAGGCATCGCGATCACTCTGAGCCTTGCGTGGGGTTATATGGTATTCATATAGTGCTGTTCCGGAGCGTCTGGCAACGATCAGACACTCCATGGACCCTGTATCCCCCCTGTCACGACAAGTCGCTGCCCGCGCAAGGGCCGTGTATTCAGGTCCTTGCGCGGGAGCGTGCCTGCCCGCATGACGCTGGCGGTATGAGCTGCTGCAAGAAATGCAGCAGGCGATTCAGGCGAAGATGACCGTTCGGTTCCGGTAAACCAGGACGTCCCGATGCAGCTGGTGCCAGACGGCGCGGGCCAGCACGATCTTTTCCAGATCCCGGCCCATGCGCACCATGTCCTCCACCGAGTCCTTGTGACTCACGTGCACCACATCCTGCTCAATAATCGGTCCGGCATCCAGTTCTGCCGTGACATAGTGGCTGGTGGCGCCGATGATTTTCACGCCGCGCTCGTGAGCTGAATGATACGGGCGGCTGCCCGGGAAAGCCGGCAGGAATGAATGGTGAATATTGATGATTCTTTCCGGATAGTGCCTGATGAATCCT
>JASFOC010000357.1:0-3674 GCA_050116715.1 Gammaproteobacteria bacterium | reverse complement strand
GCGATGTTTTCAGGCAAGAAGGTGCTGCGCGGACCGCCCGCGGACCCGGCAGACGCCGAATAGTGCTGCCTGGCTATTCCAGGTCAATGGCGCGAATTGCCTTTTCGAGAAAGCTGATGCGATCCCTGACCTCCTGCGGCGTCTGTTCGCCGGCGGCCGCGAGGATGCTCCTGTCGCCCTCGAGCTGACAGGCGAGCCAGCCGCGAACCATGACGTAATACCGCTGGTCATGCCCGAGGTCGGTGACGGCCTGCATGGCGTTTGCTTCCCCGGGTGTCTGTAGCGCCTGGCTGACTGCGAGTACCTTGCGGCCCAGTTCCAGCGCCGCCTGGTCACCTGTTGCCGGGGTGGCACAGGCGCCGGGCCCGGCGCTGCTGATTGCAGTGAAGCACAGAACTGCACGCAGGGTTCGTGCGGCAGGCCTGTCCCGGTTCACCTCAGTCTCCCCGGGCACGGTAGCTGACCTGCAGGGCGCCGTTCACATCACGTAATTCAAGGCGTCCGGTTTTCAGGGTAAAGGTGTGCACCCGCGCCAGGGCATCGAGATACTCCTGCTCCTGCTGCATGATGCCCTCCGGTTCCGCGCAGTGTTTGCGCGTCGTTGCCGCGGGGCCGATGGTGAGCCGGTTGCCCTTGGCCTGGTAAGTAGCGCTGAAACTGTTGCAGCCGGCACTGCCACTGATCGTCTCGCTCGTAAACGTTGCCGTCGCGAGACCTGTACTCCTGCCGGAAACAACGCCGCCGCGTCCATTGTTGATGCCGCTGGCCTGCCAGGATGAACCTTCCAGCTGCACGGGTTTGGCGGCAGTGTATACCAGGAGAAGTTCCCGGTCCTTGTCCAGCAGCTGCAGTGTATCGTCGTGTCGCCGCCAGGAAGCCACAAGCGGCAGCAGGGCAAGATAGCGTTGCTCCTGTCGCTCAATGGCTTCCGGGCAGGCCATCCGGGTGGCGCCGATTCCGGGTGCCAGCACCAGTCGATTGTTTTCTGCATGGGTGTAACTGGCGAAAAAGCGGTTGCACCCCGTGCTGCCGCCGACCTGGCCATTGCTGAAGCGGGCATCAACGGTCGTTCCAGGCAGAACCGCTAGTGTTTCTCCGGCGTCGCCGAGATATTCCCGCAGCTGCCAGTCGACGTTTTCCAGGCCGGCTGGTGCAATCGGCTGGCGGGCATCGACGCGGTTATCCGCGCCGGGGAAGTCGCTGCCGTGCGGCTGGTCGGGGGCCGCGCTGCAGCCACTGCCACACACAATGAGCATGAGGAGGGTGAATGTCTTCATGTGAATTCCTTCCCGGGTGGGTTGCATGCCGTGTCTGCCAGACGTTGCGGGATAATAGCGCAGCCATCCTGTGATAACACAGGGGTCCGGTTCTGCGGTTGCAACCGGGACTTCCCGGTATTCGGCTACAATGCCCGGCCATGGAACTGCTCGCCTATATAATGATCGGGGCACTGGCCGGATTGCTGGCCGGCCTGCTGGGTATCGGCGGCGGACTGGTGATTGTGCCGGCACTGGCTGTCCTGTTCAGTGGTGCCGGGTTCGGTGCAGTGAACCTGATGCACTTTGCGGTAGGCACCTCGCTGGCCAGCATCGTGCCCACCTCGTTGTCTTCCCTGCTGGCGCACCAGCGACGCGGCAGTGTGCACTGGCCGGCAGTGCGCAGCCTGCTGCCGGGTATCCTGCTTGGCGGGCTGGGGGGCGCCTGGCTGGCGCGGCAGATCAGCAGCCCGGGGCTGGGGTTGTTCTTTGGTGTATTTGAGATCCTGGTCGCGCTGCAACTGCTGTTTGGCACGCGGCCGCCGCCGCAGCGCAAACTGCCGGGTGCCGGCCTGCAGGGACTGGCGGGTGCCGTGATCGGTGCGCTGTCCGCGCTGCTGGGTATCGGCGGCGGCACCCTGACGGTGCCCTGGCTGCTGTGGCATCGCATCGATATCCGTCTCTCCGTCGGCACGGCCGCGACCATTGGCCTGCCTATCGCGCTTGCCGGTGCCCTGGGTTTTGCCCTTGGCGGAACGCCGGCGGAGGAGGCGCCTGCCTGGCGCACCGGCTTCATTTACTGGCCGGCCGTCCTCGGGATTGTTCTCGGCAGTGTGCCGCTGGCGCCTGCGGGGGCCTGGCTGGCTCATTACCTGCCGCGGCCGCAGCTGCAGCGTGGCTTTGCCCTGCTGCTGGCACTGATCGGGGTGAAGATGATCTACGCGGCCTGTTCAGGGTAATGCGGTACAGGGTGGCAAAATGCCCTGCTGCGGGCAGGGTATGCACATAAATACAGTATCCTGTTCGGGAATAGTATTGCGAATAATTATCATTGAATACAAATATTTGTCTCTGCTGTCCGTTCCCGGCTCGTTAATAAGCTGGGTTTATTATTGGCAAGATTATTCTGGTTGGATTTTCGGGGTCAAATCAGTAGAGTAGCCTTCCCCACCAGCGTGGGTATGCATGTCCGTACCGCTGGCCTGCAGGACGCGACGCGGTTCGACAAAATCAGAACTCAAGATCGCAGCATCGGAAGGAGTCTCATGTCTACTTTAGTTAAGCCACATGGCGGCGGTGAACTGAAACCGTTGCTACTCGAAGGCGATGCGCTTGCAGCCGAAAAGGCACGTGCCGCAAGCCTGCCGAAAGTCTCTGTTTCATCCCGCGAAGCCGGCGACATCATTATGCTGGGCATCGGCGGGTTCACCCCGCTGACAGGTTTCATGACGCACGCGGACTGGGAAGGCGTCTGTGACGGGATGAAGATGTCCAGCGGCCTGTTCTGGCCGATTCCGATCACCCTGTCCACCGATGAAGCGACGGCAAACGGCCTCAGCGAAGGCGACGAGATCGCACTGGCAGACTCCGAGTCCGGCGAAATCCTCGCCACCATGCAGGTGACCGAGAAGTACAGTATCGACAAGAAGCACGAGTGCATGATGGTCTACAAGACCACCGACGAGGAGCACCCGGGCGTGAAGATGGTGATGGCGCAGGGCGCGGTCAACCTGGCCGGACCGATCAAGGTCTTGTCGCAGGGGGGATTCCCCGAGCAGTATGGCGAGCAGTTCATGACCCCGGCTGAAACCCGTGCTGAATTCAGCAAGCGTGGCTGGAGCACAATCGCCGCCTTCCAGACCCGCAACCCGATGCACCGTTCCCACGAGTACCTCGCCAAGATCGCGGTGGAAATCTGTGATGGCGTCATGGTTCACTCCCTGCTCGGCAAGCTGAAGCCCGGCGACATCCCGGCTGAAGTCCGCTCCGAGGCCATCCAGGTGCTGATCGACAAGTATTTCGTCAAGAACACGGTGATCCAGGCCGGTTACCCGCTGGACATGCGCTATGCCGGTCCGCGCGAGGCGCTGCTGCATGCGCTGTTCCGCCAGAACTACGGCTGCTCCCACCTGATCGTCGGTCGTGACCACGCCGGTGTCGGCGACTACTACGGTCCGTTCGACGCCCACCATATCTTCGATGAAATACCGGCCGATGCGCTGGAGACCCAGCCGCTGAAGATCGACTGGACCTTCTGGTGCAACAAGTGCGGCGGCATGGGTTCCATGAAGACCTGCCCGCACGAGGCCGAGGACCGCGTACTGCTGTCCGGGACGAAGGTACGCAAGATGCTCTCCGAGGGTGAAGACCTGCCGGCAACATTCAGTCGCCCGGAAGTGGCCAAGGTGCTCCAGGCCT
>JASFOC010000356.1:0-3674 GCA_050116715.1 Gammaproteobacteria bacterium | reverse complement strand
ACAGCATGCGCGAGCAGGGCATCGAGCTGAACACCGCGATCGCGACCTCGATCTTCTACACCGGTTTCAATATGCTGGACCCGGTCGTGGGCGGAAACAGCGAAACCGCCCGCAAGCTGCGCCTGGCGATTTCCATCGCCGTGGATTTCGAGGAATTCATCTCGATATTCCTCAACGGTCGCGGTATACCCGCCCAGGGCGCCATTCCGCCGGGCATCTTCGGCCACGAGGATGGCAGGGCAGGCATGAATCCCTATGTCTACGAGTACGGCGCACACGGACCGAAGCGCAAATCGATCGCGGTCGCGCGGCAGTTGCTGGCCGAGGCCGGCTACCCCGAGGGGCGCGACATCAAGACCGGCAAACCCCTGGTGCTGTACTTCGACACTCCGCAGACAGGCCCGGACGCCAAGGCGCGCCTCGACTGGCTGATGAAACAGTTCGCCAAGCTCGATATCCAGCTGGTGATCCGCGGCACGGACTACAACCGCTTCCAGGACAAGATGCTGAAGGGCACGGCACAGATCTTCCAGTGGGGCTGGAATGCCGATTATCCCGACCCGGAAAACTTCCTGTTCCTGCTGTACGGCCCCAATGCCAAGGTCGGCAGGAATGGCGAGAATGCCGCCAACTACAATAACCCCGATTTCGACCGCCTGTTCGATCGCATGAAGAACATGGAAAACGGCCCGCAGCGCCAGGCGATCATCAATGAAATGCAGGCCATCGCACGCCACGACGCTCCCTGGCTGTGGGGCTACTTCCCGAAACAGTTCGCGTTGCACCATGCCTGGTACCTGAACGCCAAGACCAATCTGATGGCCAACAACATGCTCAAGTACCGGCGCATTGAACCCGAACTGCGCGCAGGGCTGCAGGCGGAATGGAACAAGCCGGTGCGCTGGCCGCTGCTGCTGCTTGCCGCCATGCTGCTGCTGGTGATCCTGCCGGCGTATGTCGGCTATCAGCGGCGCCAGCGCATGCCAGCACATCGCGAGTCGCCCTGATGTTCGCCTACATCATCCGCCGCGTCGCCTACGCCATCCCGATTCTCATCGGGATCAACATCCTCACGTTCTACCTGTTCTTCGTGGTGAATTCACCGGACGACATGGCGCGCCTGCACCTCGGCATGAAGCGGGTCACACCCGAGGCCATTGAAAAATGGAAGGCCAGCCACGGCTACGACAAGCCACTGTTCATCAACCCGGGCAGCAGCGGGACCGGACACTTTACCGACACCATCTTCTTCGACAAGTCGGTCAGGCTGTTTGCCTTCGACTTCGGCACCGCCGACGACGGCCGCGACATCAGCTTCGACATCCGCCAGCGCATGCTGCCGAGTCTCGCCATCGCGATACCCAGCCTCATCATCGGACTGCTGGTCAATATCAGCTTCGCCCTGTTGATGGCGTTTTTCCGCGGCACCTACGTGGATGTCTCCGGCGTGGTGCTGTGCGTGGTGCTGATGTCGATCTCCGCGATGTTCTACATCATCGGCGGCCAGTACCTGCTGGCGAAGGTGCTGCGGCTGGTGCCGATCTCGGGCTTCGAATCCGGGCTGGACGCACTCAAGTTCATCGTGCTGCCGGTGGTCATCGGCGTGGTCAGCGGCATTGGCTCCGGGTCGCGCTGGTACCGGACCTTTTTCCTGGAAGAGACCGGTAAGGATTACGTGCGCACCGCACGCGCCAAGGGGCTGGCGGAATCGCGGGTGATGTTCCGGCACATCCTGAGAAACGCACTGATCCCGATCGTTACCGGCGTGGTGGCGGTGCTGCCGCTGCTGTTCATGGGAAGCCTGTTGCTGGAGTCGTTTTTTGCCATTCCCGGACTCGGCAGCTACACCATCGACGCGATCAATAACCAGGACTTCGCCATCGTGCGTACCATGGTGTTCCTGGGCTCCGTGCTCTACATCTTCGGCCTGATCCTGGTGGATATCACCTATACCCTCGTTGACCCCAGGGTGCGCCTGACATGATCAAGCCGGTCATACTCTGGACGGACGCGCTGATCTTCCTGCTGCTCATCGTGGTGATCGTGTTCGGCATCTACGCCCGCGGCAAACCCCACCTGCGCGCTCCCTGGAAGCACGTACTGCGCAGCCGCATTGCCGCCGGATCACTGGTCATCCTGCTGGTCTTCATCACGATCGGGATCCTGGATTCGCTGCACTTCCGGCTGCCGCTGGCAGACAACGGCAACAGCAGCGAAACCCACTATGCCGTGGAGGTGCTGAGCGTCCTCGATGTCCTGGTCGGTCCACTGCGAACCCGGGTGGAGAAGACCTATTCCGCACCGTTTGCGACGCACCTGTTTACCCGGGAAAACATCGAGCAACCTGACGGCAGCATGTTGCGCGACTACCCGCGGCTGAAATACGCCGGCAGCCACCTCGCCGACCCGGCACGTGACCGGGACAGCGACATCCTGAAACGTTGCGCCATGGCCATCCTGCAGGCTCTGCCGGCCGCGGGCCTGCTGCTGCTTGGCGTCTCCTGGCTGCTGGGGCGAAAGGGCGGGCAGGGCACACGTTCCGCCGTGCGCGACATCCTCCAGGGGCGCACCGAAGTACCCTGGCGCGTTATCCTGGCCACACTGGGCCTGCTGCTGTTGCTGCTGTTGCTGGGTGTCAATCTCGGCGCCGCCTATCACATACTGGGAACCGACAAGGTCGGCCAGGATGTGCTCTACCTGAGCCTGAAAAGCATCCGCACCGGCCTGGTCATCGGCACCCTCACGACCCTGGTGATGCTGCCGTTCGCCGTGCTGCTCGGCATCCTTGCCGGCTATGCCCGCGGCTGGATCGATGACGGGGTGCAGTACGTCTATACAACACTGAATTCCATCCCGCACGTGCTGCTGATCGCCGCGGCCATCCTGATGCTGCAGGTCTATATCGCCAATCACCCCGAACTGTTCGAAACCACGGTCGAGCGTGCCGATATCCGGCTGCTGTTCCTGTGCATCATCCTCGGCATCACCAGCTGGACCGGGCTGTGTCGCCTGCTGCGCGGCGAATCGCTGAAGCTGCGCGAGGCGGAGTACATCCAGGCCGCACAATCCTTCGGCGTATCGCATGCCCGGATCATCACGCGCCACATCCTGCCCAACGTCATGCATGTCGTGCTGATCACGGTGGTGCTGGATTTCAGCGGGCTGGTGCTGGCAGAGGCCGTGCTGTCCTATGTCGGCGTCGGCGTCGACCCCACCATGAACAGCTGGGGCAACATGATCAACGGCGCCCGTCTGGAAATGGCCCGCGAACCGGTGGTGTGGTGGTCGCTGCTGTCGGCCTTCCTGTTCATGTTCGCCCTGGTGCTTGCCGCGAACCTGTTCTCGGACGCGGTACGCGACGCCTTTGACCCCCGCCTGCGGACACGCTGATAGCCTGGTAAACGAACCTATGACGCAATCCCTGCTAACCATCGAAAATCTCAGCGTGCGACTGGGCCACGGTCCGGGCTCGATCTGCCCGGTGGACGACGTCAGCTTCAGCATCAGGCGCGGCGAGACTTTTGCCCTGCTGGGCGAGTCCGGCTGCGGCAAATCCATGACCGCGCTGGCGATACTGCGGCTGTTGCCGCAGCCAAGCGGGCGTATCTGCGGCGGGCGTATCGTGCTGGAGGGCACCGACCTTGCCGCGCTGGCGGAACGCGACATGCGCAGAG
>JASFOC010000355.1:0-3680 GCA_050116715.1 Gammaproteobacteria bacterium | reverse complement strand
CTCGGCCTGGCGCAGCTCGCCCTTGTCAGCACCGGTATTGCCCTCGCGCAACAGGCCGATGCCGTAGTCGTTCCAGCGCTGGACCGCGGGGATTTCCGGGACCTGCGCCGGAACCGGGGGCTGCGCAACCTGCATCGCCAGCGGAAACACCACCCGGTCGGTCGCCATGGCGGTAACCGGCAGGTCATTAACGCTGAAGGCGTCGCCCTGGATGTAGCGCAGGTAGGTGCTGTCGAACTTGCGGTACTGCAATGTGGCAGTCAACTCCACCGGGCCCTGCACGTCGGCAGGTACGCTCAGTGCATAGTGCACCACGCTGGCGGCGCCTGGCGGGATCTGGTGGTTGTATAGCGCCACGAAGATGTCCTGGGCGTTGCGCCGGTCAATGCGGTTGCCTTCCCGGTCCAGCACATACGCATTGACGAAGTAGGCCCAGGGATCAACACCACCGCTCGCAGCCATGGCACCGCTGCGACCGATCACCCTGCCATCCGCAGTGGCGGTGACATCCAGCCACAGCTGGTTCGAATCAGCTGTGCCCTGGGTCAGATGGTGCCCGAGGCCCGTGGTGCGCACCACGACCTCGACCAGGTAACGCTTTCCTGGCTGCAGCAGCGGCAGGTCCGGTCGCAGCGGTGCATGCATTTCGCCATCGATGCGCCCGTCCGCCTTGAGCGCAAAGATGTCAACACGGGTCACATCGGCAAGCCGGGCCTGCTGCGCCGCGATCACCTCATCGGGCAGGCCCAGCATGTGGGCGACACCGGTGTTGGCGGCAGCGAAGCGGTGATCGTGCACGCTGCGCCGGCCGCTGTCATCGAAATCCCGTGCCGCCGGGTCGGCGGATTCCTGCAGCGGCATATGACAGACGCTGCAGCGCGACACGGCCTGCTCCGGATAATAGAAGCTGTCGACCCGGTGCCCGGAGACGCCGCTGAACAGGAAGCTGTCGTAATGATCCTGGCCGCGCAGCCAGCGATAGTTGTTCAATGCGACCGGCAGGTGCACCTTGTGGCAGGTGGCGCAGAATTCAGCCGAGCGGTGCAGCGGCTTGAGCAGCGTTTCCTTGTGGAATGCCGGCTTGGCCTTGATCAGCTGGCGGTTGACGGCCTGCAGCAGCGGGGAATCGCTGAAGGCAAAGGGGTAGCGCGGCGGGTCGATCAGGGTGTAGTTGCCGTTGCCAAGCACCCCGTTCAACCGGGTTATCGCGTGACAGGTCATGCAGGTGATGCCCGCCTTCGCGCCGGGATCGTGCTCGACATCGTAGGCAGGGTCGTCGAAGCGCCCGCTGAAAAGTGGCACCGTGTCGTGACAGGCGGCGCAGAAGCGCGTCGCCTGCACCGTGCCGTCACGCTGCAGCAGCACCTCGCGGGCCTCCTGCACGCTGAAGGTGTAGGCCGGATTATTGAAGGAGCTGAACCTGTGCATGCTGTATTCGTGCTGGCTGGCGATGTCGGCGTGGCATTCCTTGCAGACCGCGTCCGTCATCAGGTGTTCCGCCGGGATGGTCGCGCTGCCGGACAGCACAGCCAGCGATGGCGGGAACGTGGTGAGGTTTTCAGGACCGGTACTGGCGCGCGTACCCAGATTCCACAGCAGCATGACGCCGGCGAAGGCGGCTGCCGCAAGTGTCCAGCGCATCGCGCTGTGCCAGCGAAGCGGCGGCCCTGCCAGGCGGTGCAGCACGAACAGCCAGGCAACCGCAAACGGGCTGATGACGTGCAACCAGTAACCGGCTTGCCGCAGCAGCGGGTCATTGATCTCGAAAAAATCGAACCGCGTCAGCAGCAGGCCACTGAACAGCAACAGCAGGGCGGCGCTGAACAGTGCCATCCCCGCCCGCACAGCATAGCGGTTGGGACGCCGCCAGGCGCGCCGCATGTGTGCCAGCGCAAACAGCAGCAGCGGCAGCACCAGCAGCAGGCCCAGCACCAGGTGCAACAGGAACATCAGCAGGTAGAAATAGTCCTGGTAGATCTCGCCGCTGCGGTACTCCAGCCAGGTGATGGTGGCCAGATAGACAGAGTTGACGACCAGTAGCGAGAACAGCAGCAGCACGACACCCAGCAACCGGCCGAGACGAGCGGTGATCACGGGGGTAAGGGATTGCTTTTCAGGACCTGCTGAAACCATAAAAGCCTGCCTGTTAGGGCCTGTTACCTGGTTGCCCACAACCAGTTTACCCGCAACGCACTGTGGTGTGGTTTGACTTGTGTCAGGTTGCAGCGAAAAAGTCGCCATCCCTGCTCCGGAACGGCATGCGCCGGCGCAGATGCAGGAGACCTGTGACTACAGATCGAGCGTGGTCAGTTCCAGTTCGTAGTTCGAGTCGTCGATTTCCGCGCGGGTAAACAGTTCTGTCCCCGGGTGGCTGGCAGTGGCACTGCCGCAGGTCACCCCGAGGCGCAGCATGGCCTGTGCATCCTCACCGCGGTGGGCCGCTGTCACCAGGCCGGCAACCAGCGAATCACCGCAACCCACGGTTGAGTGCACGCGCACCCGCGGTGCGCTGCAATGATAGCTGCCCTCGGCATCGACCAGGACCGCACCACGCCCGCCCAGTGAAATGCACACGTTGGCGATACCGCGCTGCTGCAATTCGCGCGCCGCGGCAGCAACATCCTCGATGCTTTCCAGGCTCCGGTTGATGCTCATTTCCAGCACATACTGGTTGAGACGCAGCAGCCAGGGCCGGGCCTCCAGTGCCTCCGTCAGTACAGCTCCATGCGCATCGACCACGGCACGCCCGCCCTGTGCACTGATGCGCTCGGCAAGTCGTCGGTAGTAATCATCCGGCACCCCGGGCGGCAGCGAACCGCTCAAAACCGTGTAACCGGCAGCACTGTTCTGCAGCACCCAGGTCGTGATTTCATCCAGCAGTTGCGCCGGTATCTCGGGTCCCCGGCTGTCAACCTCGAACTGGCCGGGCGGGTTCTGCTGCAACAGGGTGACATTCAGACGGGTCTCGTCGGTGACACGGAAGACCTTGTGTGTCTCGCCCAGGCTGCCTTCCAGCAGGCGCAGTACGACGTCGCCGCTGACGCCGCCCAGTACACTGCCGCATTGCAGCGGCATGCCCAGCTCAGCCAGCCCGCGGGAAATATTGATGCCGTTGCCACCCGGGTGGTAGTAGGTCTTGTCGGCCGCCACCTTGCGGTCGGCGATCAGTTGCGGCAGCTCGTAGCCGATGTCCAGGGCGGGGTTGAGCGCAAGTACGACGATATTGTTGTTGGTCATGGTTCGCTCCGGTTATCTCAGTCCATCCCTGATGATCAGGCTGCGTCCGGTCATTGCCGGGGGCCGCGGCAGGCCAAGCAGATCCAGCACTGTCGGCGCGATATCCGCCAGGCCGCGACCGATACCGAGGCGTACCGGACCCTGCCCCATCAGCAGGAAAGGTACCGGGAACTCGCTGTGCTGGGTGTGTGGTTCACCTGTATTCGGATTCACCATTTCGTCACAGTTGCCATGATCAGAGGTCAGCATGACGCGCCAGCCGCGTTCCAGCGCCACGCGAAATACCCGCTGGCTCTCGCAATCCAGCGCCTCCACGGCACGAATCACCGGTTCGGGACGCGCGGTGTGACCGACCATGTCGGTATTGGCGAAATTGGTCACGATGAAGTCATAGCTGTCGGAATTGATAGCCTGGATCAACTGGTCGGCAACCTTGGCGGCAC
>JASFOC010000354.1:0-3684 GCA_050116715.1 Gammaproteobacteria bacterium | reverse complement strand
TGATGCCGACCTTGCAGGCTTCCGGAGTGATGATACCCGGCGTGTTCGGTCCGATGATCACGGCATTGCGGTCAGCGGCGTAGCGCTTCACCTGCACCATGTCCTGGACCGGGATGCCGTCGGCGATTACCACGACCACCCCGACACCGGCCTCCAGTGCCTCCATGATGGCGTCGGCCGCAAACGGCGGCGGCACGAAAATGCCGCTGACATCGGCACCGGTTTCCTGCACCGCCTGGTGCACCGTGTCGAACACCGGCAGGCCGAGGTGGGTCATGCCGCCCTTGCCGGGCGTGACGCCGCCAACCACGGTGGTGCCGTGCTGCATGGCCTCTTCGGCATGGAAAGTCGCGTGCTGGCCGGTAAGCCCCTGGATAATGACGCGTGAATGCTTGTGGACGAAGACGCTCATGTTAAACCCTCCAGCGTTGCCATCACCCTGGTGGCGGCATCGTCCAGGTTGTCGGCCATGATAAACGGGAAGCCGGACGCCGCCAGAATCGGCCCGCCCTTCTCCACGTTGGTCCCGGCGAGGCGCACCACGATCGGCACCTCGATATGCTGGTCGCGCATTGCCTGCACCAGACCCTCGGCGATCCAGTCGCAGCGATTGATGCCGGCGAAGATATTAACCAGGATGATCTTTACGTTGGGGTCGGCAAGTACGATGCGGAAGGCATTACCCACCTTTTCCGGCGAGGCGCCACCGCCGACGTCGAGAAAGTTGGCCGGTTTGCCGTTGTGGAAACTGATGGCATCCATGGTGGCCATCGCCAGCCCGGCGCCGTTCACGATGCAGCCGACATTGCCTTCCAGTGCGATGTAGTTCAGACCATGGGCCGTGGCCTCGACCTCTTTCGGATCTTCCTCGTCGAAGTCGCGCAGCTCCGTGATACCCGGGCGCCGGAACAGGGCATTGCCGTCAAACGACATCTTGGCATCCAGCGCCATCAGTTTGCCGTCATCGACTTCTGCCAGCGGGTTGATTTCCGCCAGCAGCGCGTCCTTGTCGCGGAAACAGCGATACAGCGCCCGCATCAGCTTGGTGGCATCATTGATCTGCTTGCCGGTGAGACCGATCTGTGCGGCGATCTTGCGGCACTGGAACGGCATCAGTCCGACTGCCGGGTCGACGGCTTCGCGAATCACGCGTTCAGGATGGGTCTTCGCGACCTCCTCGATATTCATACCGCCGGAGGCCGAGGCAATGATGGTGATGCGCTGCGTCGCGCGGTCTATCACCAGGCCGAGGTAATATTCCTTGCGGATGCTGGATGCCTGCTCGACCAGTACCCGCTGCACCAGCCGGCCTTCCGGCCCGGTCTGGGGTGTCACCAGGTGGCTGCCGATCATCTGGTCTGTGAACTGCCTGACCTCGTCAAGACTGGTGGCAACTTTCACTCCACCGCCCTTGCCGCGGCCGCCGGCATGGATCTGTGCCTTGACCACCCAGCGTTCGCCGCCGAGTTCTTCTGCAATCGTGGCGGCATTGTCCACGGTATGGGCCACGCGGCCATCCGGAACCGGTACGCCATAGCCGCGCAGCAGTTCCTTGGTCTGGTATTCATGAATATTCACGTCAGCTTCTCCGCTTGTTTGCGTTAGGTACGACCTGCCAGGGATTTCTCGATCTGGTCGGCCTTGCTGACCAGCACCTGCGCCTGGCGAATGGATGCCGCGTCGATGAGGCGCCCGTCCAGCGCCACCGCACCCCGGCCTTCCCGCGCGGCCTCTTCCATCGCCACCAGGATGCGGCGGGCACGCTCGACCTCCTTCTCGGCCGGCGTAAACACCTGGTGGGCCAGTTCAATCTGCGAGGGATGAATGGCCCACTTGCCTTCCATGCCGAGGGCCGCCATGCTGCCGGCGGCAGCGAGGTAACCTTCCGGGTCGTTGAAGTCGCCAAAGGGGCCATCAATCGGGCGCAGGCCATAGGCACGACAGGCCACCACCAGGCGCGAGGCAGCGAAATGCCACTGGTCGCCCCAGTGCCGTTCGCGCCTGCCCTGCTCGTCCGGGTGCGTCAGCGTATAGTAGTTCGGATTGGCACCGCCCATGTTGGTGGTGCGCGCCTGGGTGGATGCAGCGTAATCCGCCACGCCGAACACCATGGCCTCGAGGCGCTCCGGGCAGGTCTGGGCGATCGCTTCGATATTCGCCATACCCATGGCGGTCTCGATCAGGATATGCAGGTTGATGGGATCATAACCCTTTGCCGCCTCGATCTGTTCCAGCATGGTGGAGACGAACAGGATGTCCGCCGGACTGCCGACCTTGGGAATCAGGAGGGTATCCAGCTTGTCGCCGGCCTGCTCGACCACGTCCACGATATCGCGGTAGCAGTAGTGCGTATCCAGCCCGTTGATGCGCACCGAAACCGAGCAGTTCGACCAGTCCAGGTCGTTGAGTGCCGCGATGACGTTCTTGCGGGCCTGCGCCTTGTCATCCGGTGCCACGGCGTCCTCGAGATCCAGGAATACCACGTCGGCGCCGGCCGCGGGCGCCTTCTCCAGCATACGGGTATTACTTCCGGGAACAGCCAGTTCACTGCGATGCAGGCGATTTCTTACAGCCATGGTCTACCTCGTGTTAAGAATGTCAGCGCTAAGGAATCCGGCCACGATGCAATGACCAGGAAAAGTGATCCAGCGGAATGCAACCGGCAGGAACAAGGCCGCGTAATATACAGGGTTGTTACAACTATTGGAAAGTGGCGAGCAGACCGGACGGCGGCTTCAGGGCCTGCAACAAGCCGCTACAGATCGCGGGTAGTTCACAATAATATATTTTAATAACAACAAGATGCCGCGCATTCTACAGAAACATTGTGACTTTAAAATCCTGTCAATTGATCCCGGAGACGCGTCCGTCGCGACAGGGGGCCGTTACGGGATCCACGCAACCACGCAGGGTGTAAAGGACTAGCGGCGCTCCTCGATCCATGCCATCTGGATCGCCTCAAGTATGCGCTCGCCGCAGTGTTCCGGATCGTCGTCGAAATCATCCAGCGCCAGCACCCAGTTGCGCAGATCGACGAAATTGACCCGCATGGGATCCACTTCCGGGTGTGCTTCATCCAGTTCGATCGCGATATCCAGCGTGTCAGTCCAGCACAGGGCCATCGCCACTCTCCTCCCGTCAGTTGCGCCGCATGCACTTGCAGCAGGCGGACAAATCAATGATTCTCACTCACCATGTTGATGGTGTACTTGGGTATTTCCACAACCAGGTCCTGATCGGCAACGACTGCCTGGCAACTCAGGCGGGAATCCGGCTCCAGCCCCCAGGCCTTGTCGAGCAGGTCATCCTCGTCTTCCCCGGACTCCTGCAATGATTCACCGCCCTCGCGGATGTAGACATGACAGGTCGTGCAGGCACAGGACTTCTCGCAGGCATGTTCGATCTCGATGCCATTCCGCAGCGCGGCATCACAAATGGTGGTGCCCGGCTCGGCCTCCACGACTGCCCCTTCAGGACAGATTTCCTCGTGGGGCAGAAAGATGATCTGGGTCATGGTGTCATTCCATCCAATACTTGATTCCGGCAGGGTTTACTCAGGATTTGAATTCATCCACGGCATGGCCCGCCATGGCCTTGTTGATGCTGCTGTTCATGCGGCGCTCGACATAACCGCTGCTGGCCTGCTCAACGGCTGCAATCGCCGTCTTGATGGCACGGTAATCA
>JASFOC010000353.1:0-3684 GCA_050116715.1 Gammaproteobacteria bacterium | reverse complement strand
GCCTGCAGGACGCTATCAAGCCAAAGGAGTCACTGGGAATTATATTTGACCTGCAGGCCGGGATAACGTTTTTTGATGTCATCAGTGCGCTGAGTATGGAAAAGCTGAATATCAGCCTGAAACTGGTGGATGACGCGCAGGGCAGTGCTGGAATTCTCATCAATGATTCGAGTCCGGGCCTCAGTTCCGGGTAGCGGAATCCGGCAAACTGTTCGTCCGTAACCGGGCAGAACCCGGTTCATATGATGCCCTGCACTGTATAGCCAGCCCCAAAGCATCACTGTTGCAACGTCCGGTGCCATGCCAATGACATGCATGCCCTGCAACCGGAAATCCGCTAAGATACTGTCACTGTGATTTACCCCACTGGAAAACCCCCGGCAGGGCGGTGCGTACATTGTCCCGGGCAGGCGACCGCCCCGCTGCGCGCATCACGTAGCCTGCCGAACCAATGAGACAGTGTATCTCCCGCTCTTCGTGACCGTCAGATCTTCAGGGGGAGTCCCGGCACAATGCACTGGCGCGCAATAACACACCTGTTTGGCATCCTGCTCATGCTCTATAGCCTGAGCTTCATCCCGTCGTTCTGTATCGCCCTGCTGTACGCTGACGGGCAGTGGAGCATTTTTGCCGAATCCCTGCTGATTACCGCCATGGCCGGGGTGGTTCTCTGGTTTTTCAACATCCGCCATCGCAGCGAGTTGTCTGTCCGTGACGGCTTTCTCGTGGTTGCCCTGTTCTGGGTGCTGCTTGGCATTGCCGGCGCACTGCCTTTCCTCCTCGGACTGCATCTGGGGTTGACCGATGCCATTTTTGAATCGGTGTCCGGATTTACCACCACTGGGGCAACCGTCGTGGTCGGACTGGACCAGTTGCCGAGATCCATCCTGTACCACCGGCAGCAGATCCAGTGGCTTGGTGGCATGGGCATCATCGTACTGGCCGTTGCAATCCTGCCCCTGCTGGGTGTGGGTGGTCAGCAGCTGTACCGGGCGGAGGCATCCGGCGTTGCAAAGCACGAGAAACTGACCCCCAGAATCGCGGAAACGGCACGTATGCTCTGGGCCATCTATTTCTCGCTGACTGTAGCCTGTGCCCTGTCATACTGGGTTGCCGGTATGGAACTCTTCGATGCAGTAGGGCATGCCTTTACTACCGTCGCGACCGGCGGGTTTTCAACCCATGATGCGAGTCTCGGCCATTACGACAGCCCGATCATCGAGATGATCGCTATCGTTTTCATGCTGGCCGGCGGCGTAAATTTCGCCATTCATTTCATGGCGTGGCGGCGCCTGTCGCTGCAGCCATACAGTGCCGATCCCGAGGTCAGGGTGTATGGCATGCTGTTCGTGCTGGCAACGCTGTTTGTGGCGGCAAGCCTGTACTGGACAGATGCCTACACGGAAGCATCGGAAGCCTTGCGCTACGCCATGTTTCAGGTGGCCTCCATCCTCACCAGCACCGGTTTCGGCAACGCCAATTTCGCCGAGTGGCCGCTGCACATTCCCCTGATTCTGGTCATCCTCTCGTTCACGGGCGGTTGTGTCGGGTCAACAGCGGGCGGCATCAAGGTCATGCGCATCATGCTGCTCGCCAAGCTGGGCGTCCGGCAACTGTTCCAGCTGGCACACCCCCAGTCAGTGTCCCTGGTCAAGCTGGGGACGGTGCCGGTCCCGGATGACGTGATCTTCTCGGTCTGGGGCTTCTACGTCCTCTATATCGTGACGACACTGCTGCTCACGGTCGCCATGATGGCGGCGGGACTTGACCTGGAATCTGCCTTCGGTGCCGTGGTGGCCACCATCAATCTGCTGGGCCCGGGTCTGGGCGAGGTTGCGGTCAACTTCGCCACCGTCAGCCCCGTCATCAAGTGGTTGGGGGTCTTCGGCATGCTGGCGGGGCGACTGGAAGTCTTCACGCTGCTGATACTGTTCCTGCCCTCGTACTGGCGGCATTGAGCATGCGCACGGAGGCGCGGCCAGCATGAAAATCATTATCCTCGGAGCCGGCCAGGTCGGCAGCACCGTCGCAGAAGGCCTCGCAGGTGAGGCGAATGACATCACCGTGGTCGACAGGTCGCCGCAGCAGCTGGCGACACTGCGGGAACGGACCGACATTCGTACCGTCGTCGGCCATGCATCGCACCCTGATGTCCTGAAGCTGGCCGGCATCGAGGATGCCGACATGATCCTGGCGGTGACCAATAGCGACGAGGTCAACATGGTTGCCAGCCAGGTGGCGCATACCCTCTTCCATACGCCAATCAGGCTGGCACGGGTGCGTTCACTTGACTACCTGGCAAATCCCCGTTTGTTCAGGCCCGAGGCGGTACCGATCGATTTCATCATCAGCCCCGAGCAGCTGGTCACCACCTTCATAGAACATCTCATCGAGTCACCGGGCGTGCTGCAGATACTCGACTTTGCCGATGGGCGTGCCCAGCTGGTGGCGGTACAGGCAGAGCATGGCGGTGCCCTTGTCGGCAAGGCGTTGCATACGCTGCACCAGTGGAAGCCTGCCGCGGAAACCCGTGTTGTCGCAATCTTCCGCCATGACCGGGCCATACTGCCCGATGGCGAGACGGTGATCGAGGCCGGCGACGAGGTCTTTTTCCTCGCTGCACACCAGCATATCCGCACCCTGGTGACTGCGTTTCGCCAGTCTGACAAGCGCAACCGCAGGGTTACCATCGCCGGCGGCGGCAATATCGGCATGCGCCTGGCCGAAACCATCGAGTCGGATTATCTCGTGAAGCTGATCGAGCTTGACCGGCAGCGCTGTTATACGCTCGCAGAGTCCCTGCATCGGGCGATCGTGCTCCACGGCGACGCCGCGGATGAAGACCTGCTCAAACAGGAAGGCATCGACAACACGGATATATTCTGTGCTGTAACCAACGATGACGAAGCGAACATCCTGTCCGGCATGCTGGCCAGGCATCTGGGTGTGCGCAAGGTGGTTGCGATTATCAACCGGTCGAGTTATGCCGAACTCGCCGAGGGGACCGCGGTCGATATCGCCATTTCACCGGCACAGATAACGATTGGCGTATTACTGACCTATATACGGCGCGGCGATGTTGTTGCCGTGCATTCCCTGCGACGGGGCGCCGCCGAGGCCATCGAGCTGATCGCCCATGGTGACCGTGCGACGTCCCGGGTTGTCGGCCGCACGATCCGGGAATTGCCGCTTCCCCAGGGTACGACTGTTGGTGGCATTATCCGTGGTGATAAACTGCTTTTTCCTTCCGGGGACACGGCATTCGAGTCGGATGATCACGTCATCCTGTTTCTGGCAGACAAACGGAAAATAATCGATGTGGAGCGGCTGTTCCAGGTCTCCATCACGTTTCTGTGAGCGGCCTGTGTCTGTGCAGAAATCCGCTACCTGCTGCCGGGGCCGCCTGCAATCATAATCGGTCCCAGTAACGCTGCATTTCATAATACAAAAAGGATGCTGTCCAGGTAATCAGCAGGAGTCCGGTCAGTGATTCGAGTCCGACCAGGTGTCTGATATGACCATGCGGTTCGATATCGCCAAACCCCAGTGTCGTAAATGTCGTGTATGAAAAATACAGGCAGTCCATTAGTGAGCCATCGAAATTGCCATCCAGATAGCCCCATTCCCTTACTTGCGGGAGCAGGTAATAGGCAACGGAAAAAATCCATACTTCAATGCTGTGTG
>JASFOC010000352.1:0-3686 GCA_050116715.1 Gammaproteobacteria bacterium | reverse complement strand
TGTTTGCTGCCCATACAGTAAACCACACAACAATAAATCCTTGAGGGGAAGGAAATTGCGTAGCCTGAATTTATCAAAGATCTGTATTATCTGCCTGCTGGCGAGCTTCATATCGGCACTTGCCCATACCGCCTACGCCTTCTCGTTCAGTGTCAGCAATACTTCCAGTAACAAATCCAGCCAGAAGAAATCCACCGTGACGACTACCAATCGTCCCTGGGGCAATGTGGGTCCCTTCAAACAGGCGCCGATGTATACGGCGCCGGCACCGATAGCACCAGCCACCCAGTATTACCCCGCGGCCGGTCGGGCCGGCAACTGGTATGCAGCTCAGGCACCGGCTGCCGCAACAGCGGCCAGCAAGGCGCCACGCGTCGAGGTTTCCGTTAGCTCGACGACAATCTACGAACAGCAGAATGTTGTCTACACCGCGCGCGTAATCAGCAGCGACAACCTGAAGACGCTGGATGTCGTCATACCGCGCGTAACCGGTGCCGTACTGGAAAAAGTCGATGGCCCTGTCGCCAGTTCCGGACCCGGCCGTGAGATTATCAACACCTATCGCTTCAAGCTGACGCCGCTGCAATCCGGCGAACTCGTGGTTCCGGAGATTACCTTCCAGGGTACCCATGCAGACAGGCACTGGAGCGGTTTCCCGGGCGTGCCGCAGGCGCCGGGCGATGAGGCCCCCTTCACGGTGTCTTCCGGCAACCCCCTGACTTTTGATGTCATGACCGCCGACTCCTCGCAACACCCCTGGCTGCCCCTGAATGACCTCAAGCTGCGTTCAAGCATGTCGGAGGAACAGCCTTTCAAGGAAGGCAAGCCGGTTACGCTGACCCTGGAACTCACCGCAAAGGGCGCCCTCGGCGAACAACTGCCATCGCTTGAACAGCAACTGCCCAGCGACCAGTACCGGGTATACCGGGATGCAGTCACGGTGAAGAATGGCATCTCCAGGGATGGTGAACACCTGATTGGCAGTCGCAAGGAAACCTACACGCTGATTCCCCTGAAGGACGGCTGGGTTCGCCTGCCGCGGATCACTGTCGGCTGGTGGGATGTAGACAATGACAAGGCCATGCTGGCCGGATTGCCGGACCAGGCGGGTGAGAGCCTGATAGCGGGTAATCAGCTGCTTGAATCCGTCGCCGGCAAGAGCGACATATTCTCAGGACTTTTCTGGGCACCGCTGCTGATAACGCTGGGCCTGATCGCCGGTTACTGGCTGGGCGTCTGGTCGCGTACCCGCCCGCTGATCGATGCGGTACGCACCCGGGTCGGTGCCACGTTGCGTGGCGTGTGGCAGTTTGGCCGGGCACAAACCACTGCGATCTGGAGCAAGGTTTCACCCGTCGTGTATATCAACAAGCTGCGCTACATGTTCGCACTGATGATGCCGCGGACGCTCAGGATGTGGATGTGTACCCGCTGCCTGGACCAGGAAGAAACCCCCGAGAACTGGTGCCTGGAGTTCAAACAGCGCATTTGCCAGCACCTGGAAATCACACCGCATACACCGTTGCCGGTGATTGCTGAAAAAATCATTGCAGCGAATCCCCAGGCTGAACCGGCGCGGATTCGTGCCCTGGTGCAATCGCTGGACGGTGCCATCTACGGTGGCAGGCCGCTGGACTTTGCCGTCTGGAAACATGACTTCAAGACCCAGCTGCGGCCGCGCCTGTCCCGGCGTCACCGCCTGCGCTCCCGCAGCAGCAGGGCTACTCTGCCTGTACTGAATCCGCGTTCTGCCTGAGTACATCGCAGCACGGCACTGTGGTGCCGCCACGGTTCAGCTTTGCTGCCGGGATCTGGAAACGGGTGCTGCAGTTACTGTCACAACCGGGTTTTCCCCGATTCGGGCTTCATGCCAGCCTGGTTCCGCTGCTTGCAGTCAGCGGGCTGCTGTTGCTGCCACAAGCGGGCATTGCTGAGGTCGACCGGTCACTATCCCGCTTCAATCGCATCGCCGTTGCAATCAGCAAGGAAGCGGAACCGGTGCGTGCGGAGTTTGCGCTGGCTGCCATCAGTGAAATGGCCGCTGCACATACCACGGAAGCGGAACTCGCCCGCCTCGATGCACGCAGGGGCAGCGACCGTCGGGACCTGCTGCGCTGGGCAGGCGCCGTGGACGCCTATGCCGCCGAGCTCACTGCAATCGGGGAGGCGCTCACGCCGGAGACAGTGGTCGGAATCAGCATCGGAGCCGACAGCAGCGTCTACCTGAATATAGCCGGCCGCCCCGTGATGCTGGGTACCCCCAGTGCGCGGAAACAGGGTGAGTTCGAGCAGCGCATCATCGACCGGTTCTGCGCTACCTACCGCTGCGAGGATATCGTAAGTGCTGCTGATCTCGAGGTGGCTCGCAAGCAGGTGCAGGGGCAGCCTCCCAGCTGGAGTTTCAGCCAGTATGCCGGACCGGCGTGCAGTACCGCTGACGGACTCGAATTGCAGTTCCAGACGATGCAGGACCTGCGGCGCAAGCGCGAGATCTGCACCCGGCTTGTCGCCGAACTGAACCTGCTGCTTGCCGCCATTGATGCGGAGGCTGGCGCCGGCGCAAGGGTTGACTGGAACCGCCTGGAAATCCGGGGAAGCCCGAATGCCGAACAGCAGCAAGTCATATTGAACGGGCATGGCGACACACTGTTTCTCGCGGTTCCTGGCCTGACGGAGGTGCCGGACTTCCTGCGCCGGGCGTTGCCCTGGGTGGCGGCCCGGGTAAAAGGCGAGAGCTACCGCCTGGTCCTGCTGAATGCCGATGCGCTGGTAGCGCCCCTGCTTTATCCAGGCAGTTCGTCAAACTGAAAGAATCGATGCTGACAATTCCGGCTGAATGTCAGCTTTATCGATGGCCACGGAATCCACGGCAAAAATAAAGTACACCCGTCACTGAAGGGCTCATATGAAATCAGGCGGTATCCCCTCACCCTGACCCTTGTATGCCCTTCAGGGTACTCCCGCTGGGGAGAGGGGGCTTTTGCGACACCCTCCCTGGGGAGAAGGGATGCCCGGTATAACCATGACACACGCTTTTTTCTTCCTGTGTTCTTACATGGATTCCGTGGCCATGATCAAGATGAAAGGTATTTCCCCGCAAATGCAGGTCAGTCTTCCAGGTCGCGGTAGTTTTCCTGGCGGAATCGTGGGGTGCAGACACACAGGAACACCAGGTCCTCGCTGCCGGTATTGCTGATTTGCTGGGGGGTGCCCGCCGGTATGTGGACCACGTCGAATGCCTGTACCGGCGTTGCCGCTGCTGTACCGACAGTTACCTGGCCGCTGCCGCTGATAATGACGTAGCGTTCGGCTGTCCGCTCCAGGCAGTGCAGCCGGGTGGTGACGCCTGGCGCTACCCTCGCGCGTGCAATCGAGCAATCGGTATCAGCATCCGAGTTACGCAGCTCGGTGATATGGCAGTCTTCCCCGGTATGGAATTCAGTGGCGGGATTGTAGCGGTCTACGAAGGCCATGCGCTTTCCCCTGCGTGAAGTTACCCGCAATTGTGCATACAGCAACGCGCGTGGTCCATGCGCAAACCTGCAGGCGGGCAGGTCTACACCAGAACCAGGTACTGGATAACCGACTTGGCCGCGAAACCGGCAATGCCCAGGCCGAGGGCGCCGAAGATCACGAAGCTGCCGAAGCGTCCGGCATTCGATTCCTGTGCCAGGCGGAACATGATG
>JASFOC010000351.1:0-3691 GCA_050116715.1 Gammaproteobacteria bacterium | reverse complement strand
ATACCGCACTGACCAGGGTGCGTGACATGCTGCTGACACCCCGAGACACCCTGCTGGAACCAGACCATTACCCGCTGCTGCGCCGGCATGCACCGGAAGTGCGCCTGCCACAGGCCCCGAAAAACATCGTCCTCATCATCATGGAAAGTTTCTCCGGCGAGTTCACCGGCGCCCTGGGACACGATCACGGCATCACGCCGGAATTCGACAAACTGGCCGCGCAGGGACTGCTGTTCGACCGGTTCTTCTCCAACGGTACGCATACCCACCAGGGCATGTTTGCGACCGTTGCGTGTCATCCGAACCTGCCGGGCCATGAATACCTGATGCAGCAGCCAGAGGGTCAGCATCAATTCTCCGGCCTGCCCGCACTGCTCAAGCCCATGGGTTTCAACGATGTGTACGTCTACAACGGCGAATTTGCCTGGGACAACCAGGAAGGCTTTTTTCGCAACCAGGGCATGACCCGCTTCATCGGCCGCGATGATTACGTCAACCCGGTTTTCATCGACCCCACCTGGGGGGTGTCGGATGAAGACATGTTCACCCGTTCACTGGAAGAACTGCAGCAGCTGGATTCGGAGCAGCCCTTCTTCGCAATCCTGCAGACGCTCTCCAACCACACGCCGTATGCCCTGCCCGAGGACCTGCCGGTCGAACCGGTCAGCGGCTTCGGCAGGCTCGACGAGCACCTGACAGCACAACGCTATTCCGACCGGGCGCTTGGCCGGTTCTTCGAGAGCGCGGCCGCAGCACCCTGGTTCAAGGAAACCCTGTTCGTTATCGTCGGGGACCACGGGTTTGGCCTGGATCGCCAGTTGTCCGACATCGACCTGCTGCGCTTCCACGTGCCGCTGCTGTTACTCGGACCCGGCATCCAGGCGGCCTACGGGCAACGCAACCACACGGTCGCGACGCAAACCGATATCGTCCCGACGATTGTCAGCCTGCTGGGCAAACCCTTTGTACACCAGTGCTGGGGGCGGGACCTGCTATCCCTGCCGGAAGATGACCCCGGCATCGGCGTCATCAAGCCGTCCGGCAGCGACGCCACCGTGGCCTTGCTTCAGGGCGACCGCATCACCATCAAGTCGCCCGGCGGCAATACCAGCGGCGGCAGTTATTCCCTGTATCCGCAGGCGCTGTACGTCCCGGACAAATCGCTGCATGCCGCTGGCAAAAGCGCCACTGAACTCAGCGCATTTATCCAGGTTGCCATGCAGGCACTGTACACCAATCGCACCGGCCTGCCGGACACACCGCAAACCCGGCAATAACCCGGGCGGGGTCGCCTGCGTCACTGCGCCCCGGCAGGCGGAACGTTTCCGGGAACGGCAAAGACAGCTTCAGATCGCCGCAGCGACGACCGCTGCCAGTTGCTCGGCTTCCGCATTCACCTGTTGCTCGTCCTCGCCTTCGACCATGACGCGCACCACCGGCTCGGTGCCGGATGGACGCAGCAGTACGCGACCCCGGCCAGCCATCCTTTGCTCGGCCGCCCTGACGGCCTGCTGGACTGCCGCGGCATTGTCCAGGTCCGCCTTGCCGCTGACCGGTACGTTGATCATGCGCTGCGGATATTTCTTCATCCCGGCCTTCAGTTCAGACAGGGGCTTTTCGGACATCACCATCGCTGCCAGCACCTGCAGCGCCGAGACAATGCCGTCGCCGGTGGTGGTGCGATCAAGGCAAATGATATGGCCGGAGGACTCGCCGCCGAGCAGGCTGCCGGTCTGGGTCAGGCGCTCCAGCACATAGCGGTCGCCGACACTGGCACGTTCGAAGAAGATGTTTTGTGACAGCAACGCATGTTCGAGGCCAAGATTGCTCATCAGGGTTCCGACCACGCCGCCGCCCAGGGTACCCCTCTGCAAGCGGGACATGGCGATGATGTAGAGCAGTTCATCGCCATCCACCAGTTCTCCCCGGTGATCCACCATGATCACGCGATCGCCGTCGCCATCCAGCGCGATGCCGACGTCCGCCTGGTGTTCCAGCACGGTCTTTTGCAGGCGTTCCGGGTGGGTGGAGCCACAGTCCTGATTGATATTGAAACCATCCGGTTCGTTACCAATGGCGATAACGCCGGCACCGAGTTCCTCGAATACACTGGGCGCAACATCGTAGGTGGCACCATTGGCGCAATCGACCACTACCTTCATCCCTTTCAGGCTCATGCTCAGCGGAACGGTGCTTTTGCAAAACTCGATGTAGCGCCCCCCCGCGTCACTGACGCGTTTTGCCTTACCCAGACGATTCGGGGCCACCGTGGTCATGGGTTTGTCGATTTCCGCCTCGATGGCAATTTCCACATCGTCCGGCAGTTTCGCCCCCTCGGCGGAAAAGAACTTGATGCCGTTGTCGGCGAAGGGATTGTGGGAGGCACTGATGACAATCCCGGCGCAGGCATGCAGGGTGCGGGTCAGGTAGGCCACGGCCGGTGTCGGCATGGGACCGAGCAGCAGGATATCGACACCCGCTGCCGAGAGGCCCGCCTCAAGCGCCGATTCGAACATGTAGCCGGAGATACGGGTGTCCTTGCCGATGATGACCCGGTCAATGCGATGGCTGCCGAGAACCCGGCCGGTTGCCCAGCCCAGCTTGAGCATGAATTCCGGGGTCACTGGATACTCACCCACACGCCCTCGGATACCGTCGGTACCAAAATATTTTCTGGACAAAGTCTGCTTCCTTCTTGTTTGCATATTGCGCGCCGTTCCGGTGCCTTGCCCCCGTTCGGCAGCGCGGGTGAAACTCAATTGTGGCACATCAACGACATGCTTTTCAGCGCCTCAGACAGCCCGGCTGACGGCATGGCACATATCCACCGCCTCCCGGGTTGCGCGCACATCGTGGGTACGCACGATGGCAGCCCCCTGCCAGACCGCAAGGACCGCCAGCGCCAGCCCGGGATACAGGCGTTCATCGACAGGCAGGCCGAGCACCTTGCCGATGAGCGACTTGCGCGACAGGCCCACCAGCACCGGGTAACCTTCCGCCACCAGCCGGTCGAGCTGCTGCAACAGCAGCAGATTATGCCGGGACGTCTTGCCGAAACCAAAACCGGGATCCAGCAGGATTCGCGCCCGCGCCATACCGGCTGCAAGGCAGGCATTGGCCCGGTCGGCAAGAAACTGCCGCACCTCGGTGACGACATCCGCGTATTCGGGATTTTCCTGCATGGACTCGGGCAAACCCTGCATGTGCATCAGGCACACCGGCACTCCCAGCGACGCGGCCATTTTCAAGGCACCCGGCGCCTGCAGTGCATTCACGTCGTTGATCATACCGGCACCGGCGGCAACGGCAGCCTGCATCACGGCGGGGTTGCGCGTGTCGATCGAGACAGGCACCGGCAGCGTAGCGCTGAGGGCCTCGATAACGGGAATCACCCGCCGCAGCTCTTCCTGCAAGGCAACAGGCGCAGCCCCGGGCCGGGTCGATTCACCGCCGACGTCGATAATCGCGGCACCCGCTGCGACCATATCCCGTGCGTGTTCAAGTGCGGCTTCCGGCGCAAAAAAAACACCCCCGTCCGAGAAGGAGTCGGGGGTGACATTGAGTATACCCATGACCTGCGGCCGTGACAGGTCCAGCGGTTTACCGGCGCAATCGATAATCAACGGCGTCAGATTCGGGCCACCTGCTAGTGCTGGCCCGCGGGCCCGCGGATCTTTGAGTCCGGTGACTC